>SOKM01000007.1 GCA_004375785.1 Candidatus Cloacimonadota bacterium
TTACTGGAAAATCTTGCCCGTAAGAGATTAGGATACGATTTAACAAGGTGGGTGGGAAGTTATCCATATCCTTCTGAATCGGTTTATGGGCCACTAATAGCACTTACAAATGAATATGCAGGTTCTGATGGGGATATCTTCAGCCATTCTTTTAAGTTAATGAAACTTGGAAAATTAATCGGCAGACGAACATGGGGAGGAGTTGTTGGAATATGGCCCCGCAACTGGCTTGTTGATGGAACATTAACCACACAGCCAGAATTTTCGTTCTGGTTCAAGGATGTTGGTTGGGGTGTTGAGAATTACGGAACTGATCCGGATATAGAAGTTGATATTACCCCACTGGAGTATGCAAAAGGAATCGATGCACAATTGAACCGAGCGATTGAAGAGATGCTAAAGGAACTTAAGAAAAATCCACCACCCAAACCCAGATTCGGGAAACGCCCGAAATTGGGATTACCTGAGTAGTTGATAGGTAGTAAGGAATAAACAGAAAGGAGGCAGAAAATGCCACGAAGAAGAAATCCAGTTCAATCGTTTATTCGCAACGTAATTCGCTGGGTTATTGTTATCCCATTATGGCTATTACTTGCCAGACCGTTCTTTCACTCAGCCTGGGCCATTACGTTACATCCCCCAATAAGTCCAGGTGGTTGGGTATTGCGTGTTTTTCTCGGTTTTGTTTTGACTTTTATGGTTTTCTGGATTGCAAACACCGTCGCCAGGATGTTTTTCATTTTGCCACAGTGGGAGCGAATGGTCCTGCTACGCCTTGGTAGGTCCGTCGGTGCAAGAGGTCCAGGGTTCTTCATCATACCACCTTTCATCTATTCTGTTGCTCGCATCATAGATGTTCGCATTATGACATATGAGGTGAAAGCAACCAAGACGCTCACCAAAGACAACATTCCCATAGATGTTACTGCAGCAATCGAGCTGGAGGTTGAAGATCCCGAGAAGGCAGCAATTGACGTTCAGGACTACTGGAAGACTACGGAGTGGGCTTCAATGGAAGCACTGAAGAGCACAATCGGCAGCAACGACCTGAGACCCCTGTTAAGTGAAACTGAAAAAATCGCACAAGCGCTGAAAACGGGGATTGACGCAGAGGCAAAGGACTATGGTGTAAATGTGAGGGCGGTTCGAATCACGGATGTAGGCACACCCCAAGCATTAATTGAAGAACTGGCTGTGATAGCAAGAGCCGAACGCTCGGCAAAGGCTAAACAGATCCAGGCTGATGCTGAAAAGTATGTGGCGACAGCACTTGCTGAAGCAACCCGTACCCTATCAACCCAGCCTGGTGCCATGAACCTCCGGCAAATTCAAGCCATCCTCGATATTTCCAAGGAAGAGAGCAGTATGGTCATCGTGTACCCTATGAGCAGCTTAATGGGACAACAAATTGCCGCTGCTACCGCAGGAGCCCAGGCAAAGAAAGTAACATAGGAAAGGGGCAGGTTTCTTTTTATTTAACAAGATACGAGGGAGTTAGTTTTAATCGTGTTTTTTGAATAAGAAAAGCAAAACCATAGAGGGCAATTCCAATAAAATACATATAATATCTTAAATCATAACTTAAATTAAAGGTTCTTGTTAGAATTGCGGGATAAAATAAAATCACTGAAGAAGCTAAGAATAATGGAATCTCATACCATTTATTCTTTGTGATAAACCAGCCCTGAACAGCATTAGTGAATGCAAATGCTCCAAGTATTGCCATAGCAAAGACGAGTATTACCTGAAAAATATTATTTATATTAACCATTACCAGTTCGGGATTAAATACAAACATAAATGGAATACCTTCAGTTCTTAAATCGTATAGAAATCCCTCTACTCCTGTTCGAATTGGGTCAGTTTTTGCAATTGCTGCAGCAGCATATGCAGCAAGTCCTACTGGCGGTGTATCATCAGCAAGAATGCCAAAGTAAAAACAGAATAGATGTGCAGCTATTGCAGGAATTGGATTCAAACCGAAAGTTGAACTCAACTTCACAATTATAGGAACAGTTATAGAAGCCATAACAATATAGGTTGCAGTTGTTGGTAATCCCATTCCTAATATTAAACTTGCAATTGCTGTGATAAAAAGAAGTAAGAAAATATTACCGACTGAAAGAATTTCTACAATCTGAACAATCATACTGCCGATACCCATTGTTACAATTCCAACGACTATGCCCGCTGTTGCAGTTGCAAGAGCCACAGAAAGCATATTTTTTGAACCCGCCATCATTCCATCACCAAGTATACGCAGACTGTTAATTATTGCTTTTATAATACCAGAGTTATTTTTTAATGTTTTAATTATTTCTTGAATAAAAACTATTACAACCAGGGAGATTATTGCATTAAAAGCCGCCATCTTTGGAGAATGTCGCATAATCATTAGTTCATATAGTAAAACGATTAAGGGAATAAGGTAATGAACCCCACTTTTTAGCACTTTACCAAATTTAGGGATATCAATTCTTGGAAGCCCCTTCATTCCAAGTTTAGTCGCTTCTAAATGAGTAATATAAAATAATGCGAAATATGAAACGACTGCAGGAATCGCAGCAGCTTTTACTACATCGAGATAAGGTAGGTTCAAATATTCAGCGATAATAAATGCAGCAGCACCCATTATTGGAGGCATAAGTTGGCCGTTTGTGCTTGCAGCAACTTCAGTTGCAGCAGCAATTTTTGCGGGATAGCCAACTTTCATCATAAGAGGAATTGTGAATGTTCCTGTTGTAACAACATTTGCAATACTTGAACCTGAAACAATCCCTGTAAGCCCGCTTGATACAACTGCTGCTTTTGCAGGCCCACCCTTAAATCTTCCAAGTAATGAAATTGCCAGTTCATTGAAGAAATGTCCAGCTCCAGCCTTTTCAAGCATTGAACCCAACAAAACAAATAGAAATACAGTAGTGGCAGATACATCAAGCGGAATACCGTAAATGCCTTCAGTGGATAAAGCAATCTGACTAATGTATTTTGTCAAGGAAACTCCTTTGTAAGCAAAGATTGAAGGCATATAAGGACCTAAAAATGCATAGATAGTAAATAAGATAGCAATAATTGAAAGAGCAAGTCCAATAACCCGTCTTGATGCTTCGAATAGGAATAATATTAAACAGACGCTTATAATAATATCCCTCGTAATGGGTCTGCCTGCTCTCATTGCAATTCCCGTCCAATCAAACATAAGATATAAAACAGTAAAGCATGCAACGGCTGCCAGAATGTAGTCAAAAAATGGAATATAGTCTTTTCCTTTGCTAAATCCTTTTTTCTTTTTATGTTTAAAAAATGGACAGGTCAAAAAAACAAGGGCGACTGCAAAAGCAAGATGAATTGCCCGGATTTTAATGCTGTCTAATATTATAAATCTTGGCAAAGCAAGTTGAAACAAAGCCCAACCAATTGAAATGACGGCAATGAGGATTCTATCAAATTTTCTCATTTTTTAGGGAAAACTAGTACCGTGTTAATAAAATATGTTCCGTTTTAACAGGTGAGGCTTCCAGCCTCGCTGTGAGGCAAGATGCCTCACTTGTTGTGAATGGACCTGTTCATCACTTGGATATAAAAAAATATAAAACACCTTATTTAACATAAAGCTATGTAAATCATTCAAGGATAAGGTTTTTATCAATAAATTTTAATAAGTCTGTTTCTTTATAATATCTTAACGCACCTTTGTGGATAGGAGCGGAGAGCCCCTGGAGCATACTTTCTTTTGTCAAGACCTCAAATGCTGGATGAAGTTCCTTGAATTCTTCAAGATTTTCAAAAACCTCTTTTGTTATAGCATAAACAATATCGTCATCAACATTTTTTGATGTTACAAGTGTAGCATTCACTCCTATCGTTTCAGTATCTTGAGTATTTAATGCATTTGGATAAAAAGTGTGTGGAATGACTACTTTTGCATAATATGGAAATCGTTCAAGCATTTTGTTTATTTCTTCACCCGTTATTGGGATAATATGAACTTTGATTCGCCCTGATGTTGCTTCCTTAATATTACCGTTAGGATGACCTACGGTATAAAAGAATGCATCGATTCGTTCGTCCTGCAATAAACCAGGAGCTTCAACAGCTTTTACATATTCCGCCCTAAAATTCTTTTCTGTCAATCCAAAAACTGTAATAACCTCTCTTGAATTTTGCAGTTGCCCCGAGCCGGGGTTTCCAAGATTCACTCTTTTCCCTCTCAAGCCCTTCACATTTTTAATACCGCTATTTACTGAAGCAACGAGTGTTATTGATTCCGGATGAAGAGAAAAAACAGAGCGTAAATCTAACTGTTTCCCAGATTTTTCCCATTCTGCCTGCCCATTGTATGCCTGATACTGTCTATCTGATTGGGCAACTCCAAAATCCAGGTCTCCACTCAATACACCATTAATATTAAAAACAGAACCACCTGTCGATTCAACAGTTACCTTAATACTATATTCATCAAACTTATTGTTAACCATTCTGCTTATTGCACCACCTGCTGGGTAGTAAACACCTGTCACTCCACCAGTTCCTATTGTAACAAACGTTGTTTTCTGAGTTTTGCATCCAACTAAAATAATAATAATGCTTAATGTAACAAATGCAATCATAAGAATTCTTTTCATATTTGATACTCCTTTCTTCCTTTTTGCTTCATTATAGATTACTTCTTTGATACAATATAACAGAGAAAATCAAAAGTCAAGAAAAATTAACCACAGATTTACCCCGCACTTATGTCAAGTGCGGGGGTTTACTCAGATTAATAAAACAGGTAAGACATCTTGCCTTACCAAAAACCATTTTCTTTTTTATTGACTTCTTATTCATTTCTTGATATTATTGGCATATGATGATAAAAAAGTTTGTTTACATTATTGCAATTTTTATTCTTTTCACTATTGAATTACAGGGACATTTTCATCCAGAAAGAAATGAACCCCCTGTATTTACAAAAGGACTTTATATAAATGCATACAGAGCAGGTGATAGAAAATATATGGAAAAACTTCTTAATGATTTTGGAAGCCTTATCAATACCCTTGTAATAGACATAAAAGACTCTCATGGAACACTGACATACAAATCAAGACTTAAAATTGTCAGAAAGGTTGGTTCTCAAGGAGCTCTTATTAAAGATATGAGACAATATGTGAAAGACCTTAAAAACAGAGGATATTATCTTGTTGGCAGGATAGTGGTCTTCAGAGACCCTCTCTTTGCTCGTTATAAAGGGAGAAAATTTGGGGTAAAAGTAAGTGGAACGAGAAAGTTATTCAGGGATGAGAATGGATTCGTATGGGTTGACCCCTTTTCTGAAGAGGCATGGGAATACAACATTGCAATAGCAGAAGAGGCAGTAAAGGCGGGTTTTGATGAAATCCAATTTGACTACGTGAGATTTCCCTCAACCGATGGAAATTCAATACCATATTTCCCTTTTCACAAGAAAAGAAAGAAAGAAGAAGCAATCCTCTCTTTTCTATCAATGGCAAAAGAAAGATTAAAAAGAGAGGGAGTAAAGGTTTCCATTGCAGTATTTGGATATACAACCTGGCATAATCATCTTCCAAGAGAAGGACAGCACTTTTATGAGATGGGAAATAAGGTAGACATTGTCTATCCAATACTTTATCCGTCACATTTTGCAGATGGCTTCCTTGCCAATAAACATAAAGAGAAAAGAACTTATAATATTGTATTCAAGAGTATTAAACGCGGTGATTCTCTCCTGAGATACACTGACAGTAAATTGATTGCTTATTTACAGGGTTTTAACTGGAAAAGGTCACGTCTGGGAAGGAACTATATTGGTATACAGATGAGTGCCGCAGAAGAGGCTGGCTCAAATGGCTGGATTGTTTGGAATGCAAAGGGGGAATATAAAGAAACCTATCTTTCTCTTGTGAATCGTACTATAAAACTTCAGGAACCTGAAGGCAAACCAAGAATAAAGGATGTTAAATTAACTTTTTTAAAAAATGAAGACAAATCTGAAAAACCTGACACTCGAGGAATTGAAGCAATTTTGCACTGGTGAGGGTATGCAGCCTTACCGAGCTCAGCAAATCTTCAGATGGCTCTGGAAGAAAGGCAAGGCTGATTTTCTCGAAATAACAACCCTTTCGAAGAAAAATCGAGTGATGCTCGAGCAGAGAGCAGAATTACCTCAATTGCAGAAATTGGAAATATTAACATCCAGGGATAGAACTGTGAAGTTTCTCTTCGGTCTTCCAGATGGTGAGACAATCGAGAGTGTCTATATACCAACAAAAAAAAGGAAAACAGTCTGTGTCTCAACACAGGTAGGTTGTCCTCTTAATTGTTCGTTATGTATGACAGGGAGGACTGACTTTGTCAGAAACCTTTTACCGTGGGAAATTGCAGACCAGGTTAGGCGAGTCGAGAGTATTGTGGGTAAAAGAGTAACAAATGTTGTCCTTATGGGCATGGGAGAACCACTGCTTAACTACGAAAATGTATTAAAAGCGGTTAAAATTCTCAATAGTGATATGGGTATGAATATCGGTGCAAGAAAGATTACACTATCGACTGCAGGTATTGTGCCCGGAATTATTAAACTCTCAAAGGATCCCTTTCAAATAAAACTTGCTGTTTCATTAAATGCAACCACCGATAAGAAACGCGAGATACTGATGCCCATAAACAGGAAATACAATTTAAGAAAGCTGTTTGAAGTACTGGAAGACTATTATAGGTTGAAAAAGAAAAGAATAACTTTTGAATATGTTCTTATCAAAGGTTTCAACGATTCAATAAAAGACGCAAAGGAACTTGCAGCGATAACAGAAAAGGTTCCCTGTAAGATAAACATTATACCGTTTAATCCTATAGGTAACAAATTATTAAGAAGACCTGACTCAAAAAGGATTAAGAGTTTTGTTGATTTCCTATATCCAATAGCGCAGGCTGTTACTCTCCGAGAAAGCAGGGGAAGGGATATAGATGGAGCCTGCGGGCAGCTGAGAGTAAGGCAGAGAAATTCAAGGATAAAGGTTAAAGGATAAACAAATAAGAAAGTCCAATGAATTTTGGAAGGAGGAGTGTACAGAGCGGAAAATAGTTCTTATGTTCTTGATATTAAACAACCTCTGTGCTTGCCCCGTTAGAAAAGGATTTTCTAATGGGATTCTCTGTGGTTAAGTTTTTCCAAGAACTAAGTAATGAGAAAGGAAGAAAAGTGAAACGATTTTTAATATGTTGTTGTCTTGTGATAGCATCCATACCCCTCTTTGGAGCGTCAAAGAGCGCCAGAATGGGAGCACAAATTGGTTTGGGAGTTGTCGGTGGTGCAACGGGATTTATGGTAGGAACCGCCAATGCCTGTTGTGTGAGCTGCGTCTCATTAGTTGGTAATCCTAATTTAAAGGGTTTTAAATTTCTGTCCGGAACGATGACAACTGGAGGGCTCGTTGGCACTGTTCTTGGCGGAACAGCAGGAGTCTATTTTACTGGGAATATGATGTTGGATGAAGGTATGGAGCTCGAGAACCCCTGGGAGACATTCTTTGGAACAATGGCTGGTGGCTTTGTGTCCTGTGGAGTTGGATACCTTTTAGATTTTACTATGCATAAAATAAGGGAAGAAGATTCAGCAAGACCAGGTTCATTCTATGTTCTTGGATTGATGCTTTCTCCTGTAGCCGAGACCTTTGCATACCATCAATTTGTAAAGGAGAAAAAAATCAATCCAGTGAATGTCCAATTTTCTATCAGTTTCTAAAAATTCGTTCACCATAGAGACCGCAAAGGATGCAAAGATGTGCACTTTGCGCCTTTATGACAAAATTTTTCTTGATTAAATCCAAATCTTGTAGTATTATATGGATATCATGAAAGCAAAAGATGAGCTTGCCCTGGTAGCTATCGTTCCAAGGAAAAAGGATTGGAAGATATTACAGGAAAAAAAATGGTACAGGATTCCAGTCAAGAGTGCTCCTGAGATTGCAACAAGAGTGAAGTATTTAGCCTTTTATCAACCCAGGATATTCGGTGATGAGAGATATGCTGTAAATTATTATGCAAAGGTTAAGAAAGTAGAGATTTTGAAAAGGATTGATTTACTGCCTGACGAACCCAACCACATTCGCGCAAAGGATGATTATTATAAGTTTAGCATTGATGATATTAAGAAACTTCCACATCCCATCCCGAGTGAAAGATGGCGGAGGATTGTCTTTATTCCCACAACATTTAGTAGACTGATGACTGCAAAAGAAATCAATGAATTATACTATACGAGTCCTATTGAGGAAAAGCTGTATGAAGTTATAAAAAAGGAGAAAATCCCTGCTGAGAGACAACTCTTTGTGAAGGAGGGAAATAAGAGGTACTGTCTCGATTTTGGTATTTTTTGTAAAGGGGGAAAGATTAATGTGGAATGTGACGGGGAGAAATACCACTCTTCAAAAATTGCACAGACAAAAGATAGAAAGAGAAATAATGAGTTAGCCAGTTCTGGTTGGACAGTGCTCCGTTTCACAGGTAAAGAAATCAACAAAGACGCAAAGGCTTGTGTAAAACAGATAAAGAAGACAATAAAAACCCTTGAGGGAATAGGGGAGAGGGAGCCGAAAAAGAGATAGGTAGTGGGGGGCAGTTAAAGGCTAAAAGATAAGCAGAGATGTGAAGGGGGTGAAAGAAAGTGTTAAAAATAAAAAAAATCAAACGTTACCGAATTGCAAAATATCCACGTGGAACTTACAGGAGGAAAACTGATAACCTGGCGGGGAAATTGATTAAAGGTGGTTTAACTGTCTCAATTCTCAGTTCACTTGGAGCCTGTGGAGGAATACTTGCACCTGATTTTGTAACAGAAAATGAGGCACGCTCTATTATCAAAGCGGTTTTTGATGATAACAATGTCAATTTAGAAGAGGATATTTCTTATTTCTTAAAGCAAGGCGAAACTGATTCAATAGAATTGAATCTTGATGGGTACAATGATTCTCTAAAGGTTGGGTATGAATATATTTATGACGAAGATTATTTTACATTTGATGATCAAACAGTAAAAACACTGGATAGTCTCATTAACGAATCAGGTCCTTATATTGAATCAAGTCCTTATATTAAATGTATTGATGAAATAGATAAAGAAGAAAATCCGAAGTACGAAAAATATCTTGAAGAAACAATTCAGGAATTTATTGATTATCTGAAGACGCAAGGAGTAATTTAATACACTCAGGAAAAAAAATATAAGTATGTAAACTCAATGGGAAACAAAGTGGAATTGTCAATGGTTAAATACGCAGCTCTTTCCATTACCCATAACTGTAACTTGCGATGCAAATATTGTTATGCTGAAGAAAAAATAAACAAGAAAATGAATATAGAAACAGCAAAAAAATCTATTGATTTTCTTGTTAAAAACTCTAATAAAAGATGTATTGTTACCTTTTTCGGCGGAGAGCCTTTAGTGGAATTCAAGTTGATAAAGAAAATTGTGGACTATAGTCATCAAAAATACGAAAAAAGAGTTGAGTTTCGGATGAGCACAAATGGAACACTCTTAAACAGGAAAATTCTTCAGTTTCTAAAAGATAATAAGATTTATTTTGTTTTAAGTATCGATGGAAACAAGGAGCAACATGATTATAACAGGCGATTTAAAGATAATAAAGGTTCATACGAGAGCATTATTGAAAAATTGGAGAATATTTTTGAAGTTAATCCGTACACTATTGCAGTGTCAGTTGTAGTTCCTGAAACTACAAAATTTTTATTCTCTGGAGTAGAAAATCTTTTTAGTAAAGGTTTTCGTTATGTTTTACAAACCCTTAATTATTCTGCACAATGGGAGAAGAGACACATAAAAACCTTAAAAGAGCAATATACTAAAATATCCCAATTTTATTACAAAAATATGATGAACAATAAGAAAATCTATTACAGTCCATTTGATGAAAGGATAAAAACATGGGCACAGAAACCGTACGGAAAAGGTGACCTCTGTGATCTGGCAAACACTCAGATAGCAATTGCACCGTCTGGAAGAATATATCCCTGTGTTCAATTTATAGGAACTGACAATGAAGAATATCAAAAGAATGCATTAGGCGATGTCTTTTCAGGATTTGACGAGAAAAAACGAAGATACTATGTGGAACAGAATTATCTTGAGAAAGAAAGCTGTAAAGGTTGTGTATTGAACGGAAGGTGTACAACCTTTTGTGGTTGTGTCAATTGGCGAGCTACCGGTTCTTTACTTACTATACCGCCAATAATATGCGAGCATGAAAGAATGCTGTTACCCATTGTGGACAAACTCGCAAACAGATTATGGAAAAAAAATAATCTTTTATTCAAGAGAAAATTTTATGAGAGAACATTCCCAGTCTCTTCGTATATTGAGGATTGTTTGATGAAGGAGGTGCCCCCGAATGTTAAAAATAAAAAAGATTAGGCAGTATAGAATTGCCAAATATCCTCAAGGGATATATTATCATAAACCTGATACCCTATCAGCTAAATTGCTAAAGACCAGTTTAACCGCAACAATTATAACTTTGTTAGAATCCAGTTGTGTTGGGGTTTGTGGACCACCACCGGTTGAACCTGGAATGGTAACCGAAAATGAAGCACGCTCGATTATCAAAACGGTCTTTAATAATAATAATGTCAATTTAGAAGAAGATATTTCTTATTTCTTAAAACATGGAGAAAATGATTCTACAGAATTGATTTTGGATGGATTCAATGATTCATTGAGTGTTGGATATGAATATAGTTACGGTTCGGATAATTATACATTTACATATGGAGTTATAAATACATTAGATAGTCTTATCAATGAATCTGGTCCATACATAAAATGCATTGATGAAATAGAAAAAGAAGAAGGTTGGGATTATAAAACCTATCTTGAAGATATAATTCAAGAATTTATTGATTACCTTAAAACACAGGGAGTAATTTAACCATAGTTAAAACATTACATAAATATGAAAATTCAAATCCTGGGTTCTGGACAGGATGCTGGGATTCCCCAGATAGGATGTTATTGTCCAACATGCAAAAGAGCAAGAAGGTATAAAAGATACAGAAGGTTGGGACCTTCAATTGCTCTTCTGGATAAAGGAAAAGGTTATTGTTATCTGATTGATGCTTCACCGGACATCAAATATCAAATAGATATGCTTAAAAAAGAAGATATAACAATAAAAAGAAAAGGGAAACTTCCCATCAGTGGAATTCTGTTAACTCACGCTCACCTCGGGCACTGTTCAGGATTGTGGTATTTTGGAAGGGAGGCAACAGAAGAAAGAAACCTTCCTGTGTTTTGCACTTCGAAGATGAGACAGTTTCTCATTGATAATTATCCGTTTAATCTTCTTATCAGAAGAAAAAATATCAAGATAAAAGAAGTATTTCAGGGCAAAGCATTCAAAATAAGTGGCATTAAATGTATCCCCATAGAGGTTCCACACAGAAATGAGATTGCTGATACAGTGGGATACAGGATTCAATCGCAAAAGAACGTGCTCTATATTTCTGATGTGGATTACTGGACTGATAAAGTGATTGAAGAAATCGACAATGTTGATATAGCTATTATTGATGGCACATTCTATTCAAAATATGAATTGCCACGATTCAGGTATGTTCCACATCCTCCGATTGAGGAGACTATAAAACTTCTGGAACACTCAAAAACAAAAATCTATTTTACACATATTAACCATTCAAATCCAATTAATTGGAATCGGAAAGAAAAAAAATATATTAAAGGTAAGGGGTTCCACAGTGCGTTTGATGGTTTGGTATTAAATATATAGGACAAAAATAGTAGTGAATTTCGTTTTATCCAATAATCAATCTCCATAAAATGAAAACTGTAAGACAAGCACGACTGGTCGAAGGCTCAGTAGGAAAAATCCTGGTTAAACTCACAATTCCGATGGTTTTTGGAATTGTCGGCATAGTTGCTTTTAATCTTGTTGATACCTTTTTTGTAGGTCGGCTTGGAACTGATGAGCTTGCGGCGTTGAGTTTTACGTTTCCGGTTGTACTGATAATTAACAGCCTGGCGCACGGGCTCGGGATAGGTGCTTCTGCCGTAATCTCACGTGCCATTGGAGAGGGTAACCATAATGAAGTGCAGCGTCTAACCACTGATAGCCTTGTGCTCTCAGTTTTACTGGTTACGATCTTTGTTGTGATTGGTCAGCTAACCATTGACCCAATTTTTCGTCTTCTTGGTGCGACACCTGAAATACTGTCCCTCATCAAACAATATATGAGAATCTGGTACTTCGGTATGATTTTTGTTATTGTTCCAATGGTAGGTAACAATGCAATTCGTGCAACTGGGGATACGAAAACACCTGCTGCCATTATGATTGTTGCGGTTATATGTAATTTTGCGTTAGACCCTTTGTTGATTTTTGGCATTGGTCCATTTCCAAGACTTGAACTGGCTGGAGCAGCCATAGCGACCGTTATAGCCAGGGCTACAACCTTTTTTGTCTCTTTAATTATTCTCCATTTTCGTGAAAGGATGATAGCATTTATAATACCATCATTCAAAACAGTTATGAATTCATGGAAACGCATTCTATATATCGGTTTACCTAACGCTGGAACGAGAATTATAATGCCTCTTACGATTGGAATTATTACAAGAATTGTTGCTTCATATGGTAAGGAGGCTATAGCTGGGTATGGTGTTTCATTACGCATTGAATTCTTTTCCCTGACAGTAATTATGGCTTTATGTTCTGTTATTGCTCCTTTCGTAGGTCAGAATTGGGGTGCAGGCAGGTATGACAGGTTGAGATTAGGAAATAAACTGAGTGAGCGATTCTCAATGGGTTGGGGATTATTAATGTATATTATTCTTGCTGCAGCAGCCAGACCAATTGCATCGCTCTTTAATGATAATCCAGAGGTTATCTCAACAATTGTGTTATATCTCAGGGTTGTCCCCATTGGTTATGGATTGCAAGGGATTCTCTTGCTCTCGACTGCTTCTATGAATGTTCTTAATAAGCCACTCCACGCAGCAGCTTTGACAGTCCTGCAGATGTTTGCATTATACATACCTTTAGCTTTTGTCGGTTCATACTTGATAGGGCTTCCGGGGGTGTTTGCTGCTCTTGCTTTAGTCTATTGTACAGCTGGCACTGCATCCCACTTCGTGCTTGGAAAGATTATGGCTGTAGAAGAAATGCTTCGCTGTAATGAAATAATTTTCAAAGAAAGTGAAACTGGAATATGAGATTATTTCGTAAGAAATATGAAAAAAAACTCGCTCCGTTAAATAAAACTCAATAAACCAAACAAACTAAACAAACTAAATAGACTAAATTAACGGAACAAACGCTTTAAACATAAGAAAGGAGGAAAAATGGAGAAACAAAATATGTCAGTTGGGTTTGCAGATTTGACAAATTTTAGATTACTTGTAGATACAGTAGGCAGCGAGAAAACTGTTGAATACCTGCAGGAGGCATTCAAAGTTGCGGGTGATAAAATCATTAATTATGGCGGGAAAATTCACAAGTATATTGGTGACACAATACTTTTCACTTTTGATGACCCAAATAATGCTGTATCTGCTGCAAAGGAGATTGCAGGTTATATAAAAGAAGTTGGTTCAATAACACTACGCTTTAATATCGGTATTGCTACTGGTGAAGTCTTAATTGTTAAGATTGGTCACCCATCATACCTTGTTGATGACATATTGGGTGAAACAGTTAATCGAGCAGCGATATTATCAAGGGAAGCAGGAAAGAGTGAATCAGGAGTTGCATTCTGCGAAGAAACAATGAAATGGGAGAAAGATAAGGGATGTAGGATGTAGGAACGGTTGCTTCGCAACGGCTAAGGATGGTTGCTACGCAACGGTGATTGGTTCATCTGCGATGAACGGTAATTGGCTGCTTCGCAGCGGTTAAAGAAAAAAAGATAAAAGATGTAAGATAGACGATGGAAAATGTCAGAAATCAGATTATCAGAACATCAAAAATTTAACTAAATAACCTGGAGGTATTGCAATGCGTTATTTTATCTTTTCTTTGTTATGTTTTAGCCTGTCTTCTTCTGTTGTAGCTCAGGATTCCGAAACACAAAAAGAAGTGGATATTGATTGGACCCATCCTGAGACAATAGAGCCTCTTCTTAAAGGCATAGGAGATTTCCTGGATGTGGAACTGAACACTTATAGAAAGAAAGCAAGGGATGCCTATCAGTCTGGCAAATATGAGGAATCTGCGAAATATTATCTTGTTCTCTTGAGATACGATATTCATGATGCTATCTCAATCTATAATTTAGCTTGTTGTTACGGACTTATGGGAGAAGAAGCTCTTGCTGCAAAATATCTTAAAAGAGCAGTAAATGCTGGGTATGAAGATATTGCACACATAAAAAAGGATCCTGATTTTGAAAAAGTTAGGAGAAAGGATATGTTTGATGCCGCAGTCGACAGCATAGCCCAGCAGATAGAAAAAAAACAAGAGGGAATGGGAAACGTAATTTATAATGACGCTTCTTCTCTCTTAAAATGCCGTGTACATTTGCCTGAGAACTATGATCCAGGAAAGAGCTATCCACTTGTTGTTGGACTGCACGGATACGGTAGTAATCCTGAACGATTTATAACCCTATGGAAACGTTTTGGAAAACACGAATTTATTTTTGTAGTGCCTCAGGCTCCTTATCCTTTTTCTGTTGGAAAAGAGGTAGGCTTTAGTTGGGGAGTCTGGAGCCCCAACGAAGTATTATTGAACAAAGCCACATTAATGTCTGAGAAGTATATTGCAGATGTGGTTGATAATCTATGTATGCGTTATAATGTTGATGATGTTTATCTTTTGGGGTTTTCACAGGGTTGTGCATTTACGTATAGCACAGGGATAAAGAACCACCATCTCTTTAAAGGTTTAATTTGTTTTGGAGGTTGGCTCGATAAAGAATGGTTGACAGAAAGTGCTATAAAAGAAGCAAAGGGTTTAAAAGTGTTTATAGCTCATGGTAAAGAAGATCCAATGGTTAAATTTGAAAC
>SOKM01000001.1 GCA_004375785.1 Candidatus Cloacimonadota bacterium
TGTCTTCTTTAGGAAATTCAGGAACAAGTTTTGTTGAAATATCCCGAGCAAGTTCACTTGCCACTTGCCAAACTTTTAAGTCACGAAACGACTTCATTTTTATTATTTTTCCCGTTGCGAAGCAACTCATACCGTCATTTGTTTATCAAATGACCAATCCCGTCTCGAAGAGACCATGACCGTCCCAACGGGACTTATACCGTTGCAACGCAACTATAATCTCTCCCGCCAGTATTCCAGCGTGTCCTTCAGGGTTTGCTCGAAGGGTATTTCCGGTTTCCATCCTGTCTTCTCTCTGAATTTTGATGAATCTCCTTTGAGGATGGGGACATCGGATGGTCTCATCCTTGCAGGGTCTTTTTTCACTTCTACCTTTACATCTGTAAAGGAAAGCAATGTGTCAAGAACACTCTGTATAGTTCTGGGGTTACCTGAGGATATATTGTATATTTCCCCTGGTTCACACTTCTCAGCAGCAAGCCAGTAAGCTTTTACAACATCCCTCACATCTGTAAAATCCCTCTCTGCTTCAAGATTGCCCACAAGTAAAACAGGTTCTTTAATACCTTTTTCTATCTCTGCAATCTGCTTTGCAAAGGTTGAACAAACAAACACTTCGCCTCTCCGTGGACCTGTATGATTGAACGCTCTTGTTCTTATTATTCTCATTCCGTAACTCTTGAAATACTGATAGCCAAGCAGGTCCTGTGCTACCTTACTAACACCATAAGGACTCAACGGCCTTAGAGGGTTATTCTCTGTAATTGGGATTTCGTCAGGTTTAACCAATCCGTATTCCTCACTTGAGCCAGCAATATGGATTATAGTATCCAGTCCTATCTGCCTAACAGATTCAAATATGTTTAACTCTCCAATGATATTTGTAGAAAGGGTCTCTGCAGGTGCATTCCAGGATGCAGGTACAAAACTCTGAGCCGCAAGGTGGAAAATACGTTCGGGCTTAACAGATTTCACAACATCATGAACAGATGTCATATCCTTAATATCACACTCAAAGAGTTTTACCTTTCCTTCAAGATGCTCAATATTTTCCTTCTGACTTCGCCATCTCACAATGCCGTATACCTCTACATCACCTTTATCCAGCAGATAGTCTGCAAGGTGGCTTCCAACAAAACCGGTCATGCCAGTTATTAATACTCGCATTGAAGGCTCCTTTTAACTAAGGTTATGTAATGCTCGTTTGTAAAAGAATGTTTCACTGCAATTAAAGATTTATTGTAATAAAACGCTACGCTGTTGATTTAACGCTTCGCTGTAATTTTATTTACAACTCTTACTGTCTTCTTAAATGACTTAATGACTAAGTGACCCAATGACTAGCAAAGTAATATATCTCAGTGGTTAGCGGTCGAATAGTTATGGGGAAATAACTTCATAAGCATTTTTATCGAGGGACAGAAGAACCTTGAGCAATTTTCCATTTATTTCAATATCTTTCTCTTTACTTATGTATTGTAAACCCAACATTTCTCTGAATCGCAGAAGTTCTTTTAACCTGTGTTCATCAGTGGTTACACTTATTGTTAAATCCAGAAGTTCAAAAGCCCTCTCGTAACAATTCATCACCTCTTCAGTGCCACCCTTCTGTATCCAGTTCTTTGCTCTATTTAATTCATTGGCTATCATCAAGAGTTGTCTCCCTCTATCAAATGCATTCCATCGTTCTTTGTTTAGATTTTTATGTAGCTTTAGTCTATACATACCACCCTTCTGTCTACTGCTTACTCCCCCGGCCTCGCTCCGCGAAGCGCGGCGGGCTTACTGCGGACTACCCTTCTATTAGCTTCTTTACTATACCCTCTATCCTCTTTCGTATCTTTAGGTCTTCTATCTCCATCCATCTATTATTTAGAGAAGGACGGATATTTATAAGGGCAGTATATTCTATCCAATCTTTTTTTTCTTTTTCTAAATAGAGATTAATACCCCACAAATCTTCCTGTTTGCTTCCTTCTTCCAAAAGAAACGCTTCCAGGTCTGCATGCAATTCAGCATCAACAGCAATTATTTCATTCTCAATATCAACAACAGCCTTAATCATATTTCGAAAGAAATGATTATATTTTTCGAGAATAATCTTTTTGTGTATAGGTTCTGATATGAGTTCCACAATTTTTTTATCTGTGGTGTTACGGGAATGCAATTCCAGTAACTAAATCGTATGATAAAAATATTTCAGCTGCAAGATAATGTTTCACTGTAATTAAAGATATATTGTAATAAAACGCTACGCTGTTAATTGAACTCTTCGCTGTAATTTTATTTATCACTTTTTTTCTTCTTCGTTTCGTTTTTATATTGCTTTCGTGCTCTCGCAGTAGATGCAATTAATTTATTTAATTTTACTTCAACAACATGATATCTTTTATAATAATTTAGTTTTACATCTTCAGAAATATAATCAATGTTTTTAGCTTCTTCTAAATGGTTTTGCACTTCAAGAAGTGAACCTTTCGAAATATTGTAAAATTGTATTTGTTCAGAAAAATGATATCTACCAAAACCTTCCGCTATGTTTGATGGAATCGACCGTGCAGCTCGAATAATATCAGAAGTAAGTGCATATTTTTCAGACTTTGGAAACGTTTTTGTTAATTGAAATATTTCTTTAGAAAGTTGTGAAGATAATTGCCATACTATTAGATCCTTAAAATGTCTGATTTTCATTCTATCAATTATTACAGCGAAGCATTTTATTACAGAAACGTTTTATCGTCAGCATTGCGTTAAATTTCAACAAAGTGTTATATTACAAATATGCTTAACAATTATTGCATTAATCCCAAAATTATGTCCTTTAATTGTGAGATATGTGGCTTTTGGTCAACATTTACTTCTTTAGGCAGGATAACAAAAGCATCGTCCTGTGTATGCATACCTTTAAGAAACGAGTTCCCAATAACATTTTTTGATTTTACACTGCCTTTAAGATCGAATCCATAATTTGATAGAGCGACAAGGTCAGGGCCATTTTTAGTGTAAGGACCTGAATAAATCTCATTTCTCTTAAATATCTTTTTGATTATTTTCTTACCTTTGAACTCAAGTGAAAGCAATCCTTCTTTTACTTCGTCAATAAGTTCCTCATACTCGCCTCCTTGAGAAACCGAACCAAAAGGGTATTTCCCTTTCAGATTTATATAGATTCTTCCCGGGTCCATTACAAACGCCCTTGAGCCTTCAGCAATATCCTCAATAGATTCAGGTTGTTTATTCTTAAACCTTATATAACCTTTTTCAAATAGCCATCTATTCAAATAGACCTCTTTTTCAATTTTTGTAAACCCATGGTCAGAAAGAACGATGAGTTTCATAGAACCATCAAGTCTTCTCTTGATTTCTTCTATTATCTCTTTATCTACAAGATGGTAATAGTCAAGAAAAGCCTGATGATATTTATGAGGTTTATCAAAAAATGCATCCATAAGGAAATGCTGTAACCTATCCGTTCCTGTTATTACCCCTATAAAAAGGTCCCATTTCTCTTTCTGCCAAAAATACTCTATTGCTTTTTTTCTTATCCGCAGGGTATCTAAAAGGTCTTTTATAAGAAAATCCTTATCTTCTCTCCCTTTAAGAGTATCTACATCTATCCTGTAGCCTATGGACTTAAGAAAGGGAATTATTCTTTCAGGATAACTTGCTTTTTCAATACGAAGTGCTACAAATCCAGAAATTAAAACACCATTAATAGGTTTTGCAGGATATGTGCTGGGAAGATTGATAACAACCGTTCTTTTCTTTGTTTTCTCAAGTTCATTCCAGATAGGAGGACATTTCAAATCAGAGAAATTAGGAAAACGGAGTTTATACGAAAGAGGAACAAGGTCTGTAAATCCAAATATACTATGCTCTCCAGAATTTTTACCTGTAATGAAAGAACTCCAGGCAACGGAAGAGATTTCTGGAATTGTCGTATCCATCTGGTAGAAATTGCCTTCTTTGATTATAGCATTGAGATTAGGCATCACACCATCTTCTGCAAGTTTTTTTACAAGTGTGTAGGGTGAACCATCCAGACCCAGTACCACCACCCTTTTCCTCCTCCCTCTCCTCAACACCTATACCACCCCCCATATCTAAGGATAAAGGTTAAAGGATAAAGGTTAAAGGGAACACAGAATCTAAAAATCAAG
>SOKM01000076.1 GCA_004375785.1 Candidatus Cloacimonadota bacterium
ATATATTATGTATTTTGTCAACAACATTCTATGACCTTTATGCCCGCAATGACACCTTTCTGTGTAAAGTTATTACAGAACAATATTGAGGAGTTTGTCTTTCACGTAGATGAATTTCTTAATTTCTTTTCCCTCTGTATACTTTTTGATTTTTTCTTCTTCAAGGGCAAGATGTTTTATATCCTCCTCTTCTGAATTTGCTGGGACCACTATTCTGGAACGCACCTTCCCGTTTATCTGTATAACAATGGTTACTTCTTCTTTCTTGATTGCATTTTCATCATAAGTGGGCCAGGTTTCGTTGAAGATGGTCTCAGATTTACCATACCAACTGTAGAGCTCTTCAGCGAGATGCGGAGCAAATGGCGCAAGGAGCAGATTAAATTTCCTTATAGCATATTGAAAAATTGGCGCGTCCTTTTCCTCGAATGCACACATCCTGTTCAGCAGTTCCATAAGCGATGCAATTGCCGTGTTGAAATCTATCCTTTCAATGTCCACAGTTACATCACATATGGTCTCTTCAACAGCACGGTAAAAGTCATACTCCATCTTATTGAGTGTATTAGCATCCATCCCGCTATAATCTTTGAGGTGTTCTTTTGCAAGCCTATAAATCCTCTTGAGAAACCTTCTTGCCCCTTTAAGACCTTTTTTCTGATAGAGTATTTCCCTTGCAGGCGGTGCAAAGAACAGCAGTGCAACCCTCGATACATCAACCCCATCCTTTTCTATGAGTTCTCTTGGTGAAACTACATTACCTTTCGATTTACTCATTACCTCGCCTTTCTCATCGAGCACCATTCCATGATTGAAAAGTTTTATTGTCGGTTCGTCTGATGGCAGCAGACCAATATCGTAGAGAAACATTGTGATGAATCTATAATATATGAGATGACCTGCTGCATGTTCAATACCCCCAATGTAAAGGTCAACTGGAAACCACTTTTCTGCTTCTTCTTTCCTGAATATCTCATCGTTATCTTTCGGACTGAGGTATCTAAGGTAATACCAGGAAGAATCAAGGAAGGTATCGATGGTATCCACATCTCTGTATGCTTTCCCTTTACATTTTGGACATTTGGTGTAATAAAATTCCGGAACATCTGCAAGTGGAGACCGTCCTTTAGGGATAAAGTCAACCTTTGATTCTTCGGGAAGAAACACTGGCAGGTGATTTTCCGGAACAGGGACAGTACCGCATTTTTCACAATGAACCATCGGAATGGGAGCTCCCCAGTACCTCTGCCTTGAGATAAGCCAGTCTCTTATTCTGTAGGCTATCTTTCTCTTTCCAATTTCCTTTTCCTCCATATATTCAATCGTTTTCTCTATTCCAGCGACAGAATCCATACCGGAAAAAGGACCTGAATTGACCATTATACCCGGTTCTGTATAGGCATTTTCCATCTTCTCTACAGTTAGCTCCTCGCCAGGTGGGTTTATAACGATTTTTATATGCAGGTGATATTTCTTTGCAAACTCAAAATCCCTCTGGTCATGAGCTGGTACTGCCATCACTACACCTGTTCCATAAGAAGAAAGCACATAGTCTGCTGTCCATATCTCTACCTTCTCTTCTGAAAAGGGATTTATTGCATAGAGACCTGTAAAGATGCCGTCCTTTTCTCTTGTAACATCTGTTCTCTCAATTTCAGTCTTCATCATTGATTTATTGATATAGTCCTCGACCTCTTTTCTCTTTTCTGTTTTTGGTAGTAGCTCCCTTAATAATCTATGCTCGGGTGCTATTACAATAAAAGTAACACCGTAAATTGTATCCGACCTTGTTGTGAAAACAGGAAGGTTTACATCCCCTTTTTCGAGTTTGAAAACTATTTCAGAACCTTCGCTTTTCCCGAGCCAGTTCCTCTGGATCGTTTTTACATTTTCTGGCCACTCGTCAAGTTTTTCAATTCCATTCAGCAGTCGCTCAGCATAGTCTGTAATCTTTATAAACCATTGTTCTGTCTCTTTTTTTGTAACAAGTGAATCACATCTCCAGCATTTTCCCTGGATGACCTGTTCATTCGCTAATACGGTTTTGCAGTCAGGACACCAGTTGACAAAAGTTCGAGCCCTGTAGCAGAGACCATGTTCATAAAGTTTCTTAAAAAGCCACTGAGTCCACTTATAATAATTGGGGTCACAGGTTGCAATCTCCCTTTCCCAATCATAACTGATGCCGAGTAGTTGGAGTGTCTCTTTTGATTTTTCAATGTTATCATGTGTCCATTTGCTCGGACTTGCCTTGTTTGTTATGGCTGCCTGTTCCGCTGGCAGACCAAAGGCATCCCATCCAAAAGGGTGGAAGATTTGATAACCCTTCATCTTCTTATATCTCCAGACAACATCGCCAAGCGTATAATTTCTGAAATGACCCAGGTGAATATCGCCGGATGGATACGCATACATCTCAAGGAGATAAAATTTTTTCTCTGGTTTTTCTACTGTTTTATAGAGTTTGAGCTCTTCCCATCTTTCCTGCCATTTTTTTTCTATTTCCTTAAAAACGTTATCTTTCATAATTCCTCCCAGCAATTATTGTAAGTACCGTAAAAGTGTGGACAGTCATTGAGTCATTAGGTCATTTTGTCATTGCGAGTGCATCTTCTTCGCTTCTCTTATGCGAAGCAATCCCATATTCGCTCACTATCAATATGAGATTGCCACGCCCTTCGGGCTCGCAATGACGCACTTTTTCTTGACATTGCAAATACACTTTCATATTCACAATCGAAGTAATCTCATTTCACCGGTAGTTTGTTAGCTGTCATCTGTTAGCTGACACCTGAAACCTATCATCTGTCTTCAACAAAAAAAAACCCACTATCCTTAAGGGGAGAGTGGGGTTAATCATTACATAGCATCCTATGGCGGTCCGACAAACCCCACTTCTATGTTTAATCTGTTCAACAACAATGAGTTCAAACTGTTACAACTCATCTCTCTTGTTATCATATACTATTTATAACAGAAATTAAATAAATTGTCAAGAAAAAAATAGCCACAAAGACACAAAGTTTTTACTTAATTTAGGTCTGTTCTTGTTTCCTGAGGAGTTTTTCGTATAACTTAATATATTTCTTTGCAGAGGTTTCCCAGGAGAAATCCAGTTCCATACAATTACCAACAAGTCTTTTCCATTTTTTCCCACTTTTGAACACCCTTAATGCTCTCCTTACTGCTTTAAGGAAGGAAAAAGAATTATACTTATCAAAAACAAAACCGTTCCCTGTGAGTGTATCCGGTGAGAATTCTTGAACAGTGTCCCTGAGTCCACCAGTGCTGTGAACAATAGGCACAGTTCCATATTTGAAAGCAATCAACTGGCCAAGTCCGCATGGTTCAAATCGTGAGGGCATCAAGAACATATCGCTTCCTGCATAAATCTGATGTGCAAGTTCATTATCAAAACCTATTCTAACCTTGATTTTATCGGGATATTTACTTGCGATATTCTTGAGTAGTTCCTCGTAGATTTTATCTCCTTTTCCGAGCACAACAATGTGAACATCTTCCTCTACAATGTCTTGCAGGATTTGTGCAAATATATCTAAACCCTTTTGCTCCGCAAGTCTTGAAACCATTCCCAATAAAGGTTTGTTAATGTCTTTCTCAAGATTCAATTTTCTTTCAAGATAGGATTTGTTCAGCAGTTTTCCTCCAAGCATTTTTGGGGAAAATGCATACCTTATAAATTTGTCTGAACCTGGATTCCATAACTTATAATCTATTCCATTGAGTATTCCCGTAAGGTTCTTTTTTCTTATCTTTAGTACTCCTTCAAGCCCTACTCCAAATTCCTTTGTTAGTATTTCTGATGCATATGTAGGGCTGACAGTCGTAATATAATCAGAGAACAGAATTCCACCTTTTAAGATGTTAAGTTTCCCGTAAAATTCAAGTTTATCCGTTGTGAAAAGTGACCGGTCCAGACCAATTACGGGCATTACTTTCTTTTCAAAGATACCCTGATATGAGATATTATGAATTGTGAAAACCACTGGAATCTTCGAGATTTTCTCTTTTGAGAAGTTATTTTTCAGATAAACAGGTATGAGGGATGTTTGCCAGTCGTGGATATGTATAATGTCCGGAGTGAAGAGTTTTCTACGGATAACCTCAATTGCACCAAGTGAAAAAAATGCAAATCTTTCTGCATTGTCTTTATAATCTCCTTTCTCTCCTCCATAGAGACCTCTTCTTCCAAAGAAGTTGTCGTTCTCAATCCAGTAAAAGATTACTCCATCATCTCTTTTTCCTTCATATATTGTGCAAAATTCCTTCTGAGCACCAAAATTTATGGGATACTTTTCAATGACTTTAATAGGTTTTGTCCTTCCGAAGTCAATTGATTTATATTTTGGCATTACCACCCTTACCTCATGGTTCAATTTCTTTAATGCTGAGGGAAGTGTCCCTGTTACATCTGCAAGACCGCCAGTTTTTGCATAAGGTATAACCTCCGAAGAAACCATTAGAATTTTCATTTCTTTTTTCCTCCCTAAATTTTAGTAAACAGTTCTTTTATCTACATTCTCATTTTTCATCATTCAAATTTTATCATTTGTTGGGGACATGCCCTGTGAAATAACAAAAACCTCTATTCTTACTTCTATTTCACGGGGCAAGCCCCAACGCTACTTAGCCTCTTATTTCTTGTCGATTGTTGCTTCCCTCAGGCTCTTTGCTGCGTCTTCGGGAAATGTTGGATTTATGTAAAAACCCGTGCCCCATTCGAATCCAGCAATTCTTGTTAAACGCGGCAACAATTCTAAGTGCCAGTGGAAATCGGCTTCAATGGTAAGCCAGTAACCGGGGTCACGAAAACTTCTGTTAGGGGCTGTGTGAATGACATAATTAAAAGGAACATCTCCGAGAACAGCCCAGAGTCTTTTAAAGGTATCCTTGAAAATAACAGATAGTTTTGTTATCTCATCATCGGTTATTGAATCAAAATCTGGAGAATGTCTTTTAGGAAGAATCCATATTTCATATGGTGACCGTGCTGCAAATGGTGAGAGGACGATAAAGGACTCATTCTCTGCTATAATCCTTGCTTCATCAAAATGTTCCTGTTCTATCATATCGCAAAATATACATCTATGTTTATAATCAAAGTAAGTTTTTGCACTATTAAGTTCTTCCTTTACTATCTTCGGAGTAATCGGAGTGGCAATGAGTTGTGAATGTGGATGTTCGAGCGAGGTACCCGCTTCGTACCCATGGTTCTTGAAGATAAGTATGTATCTTAACCGTTGGTCTTTCTTCAGGTCCCTGCTCCTTTCACGATAAAACCATAAAATTTTTGAGATTCTATCGGTGCTGAAGGATATGAATTCTTCGTTGTGTTTTGGAGTTTCAATAATAACCTCATGTGCTCCAATCCCGGAGATTTTATCAAATATTCCGAATCCCTTCCTTTTTAGTTCACCTTCTATCTTAAGAACGGGGAATTTATTGGGGATTACACGTATCTCCCATCCGGGTTCATTAGCAGAAGTCCTGTCGTTCCTCCAGGCAGTAATCTCGGGCGGTGTTTTATCCTCATTTCCCTCGCAGAACGGACAGAAACTTGTTTGTATCTCTTTTTTCTGAACTGCAAAATCATGCGGTCTCATCCCCCTTCTCGTTGATATGATAACCCATCGCCCAATTATCGGGTCCTTCCTTAATTCAGGCATATTTCTTTCCCCCCTCCCTTGTTTTTGGAATTACAAGAATACCTTTTTCTGAAACGAAATATTTCTTCTTATCATTTTTTTTATCATATCCAATCGTCGTTCCTTCCTCTAACAAAACTCCTTTATCAATAATTGCTTTTCTTATCCTGCATCCTCTCGCCACTCTAACATTGCTCATAAGTATCGATTCTTCAACCTGGGCATCACTGTGGATATGGACATTGTACGAGAGCACTGATTCTTTTACGTCTCCACCACTGATTGTACAGCCCAGAGAAATAATGGAATCAACAATTTTCCCTTTTCTGGAATTCTCATCAAGGATAATCTTTGCTGGAGGAAGTTGTGGTCGGAACGTAAATATAGGCCATTCATCATCGTAAAGGTTGAGTTCAGGGGTATGAGAAACAAGATCCATACTTGCAACCCAGTAAGCATCAATTGTTCCTATATCCCGCCAGTAATCCCTTTCAAAAACATATCCAAAAACTCTTTTCCTTGAGATAATGTCAGGTATAATATCCCTTCCGAAATCATGCGTGGTCTCTTTCTTTGCATCATCTATTACCTCTTTTACAATAACATTCGTATTAAAAACATAAACCCCCATAGAAGCATGTGCAAAATTTTTCTTCGCAGTATGTTTCTCTATTGGTGGTTTTTCTTCAAAACCAACAATCCTTTTCTCTTTATCAAACTCGATAATTCCATATCTGGAGACCTCACTTATAGGAACTTTTACGGTTGCAACAGTCACATCTGCGTTCTTCTCTATGTGGAACCGTATCATCTTTCTGTAATCCATTTTATAAATGTGGTCACCAGAGAGAATAAGAATTAATTCAGGTCTTTCCTGCTGAATAAAATATATATTCTGAAAAACTGCATCTGCAGTTCCCTTATACCAATCAAGTGTGATTCTTTGCTGGGCTGGAAGGGCTGCAATGAACTCTCCAGTTTGAGGAACAAACATATTGGACCACCCAACCATGATATGTCTTTCAAGGGAATGGGATTTGTACTGGGTAAAGAGATAAATCTTTCGTAAACCTGAGTTAATACAGTTAGAAAGGGTGAAGTCGATAATTCGGTATATTCCTCCAAAGGGAACTGCAGGCTTTGCCCTGTCTCTCGTGAGGGGGTAGAGCCTCTCCCCCCTTCCACCCGCAAGAATCATTACAAGAATATTATCTGTTTTTTTACTCAATTATTCTCCCTTAAATTCATCCACACAGGCTAAACCTTCGACAGTACTTCATAGTGAGTCTGTCTAATCGCTCAGGACAGACCCTGCGGCTACCTTCTCCCTACAGTAGTCAGAATCATTTCTTTTTTGGGTCAAGAAGTTCTCTGATTTTTAATTTTAATTCTGTAAGGTCTGAACTTTTTATTATATACGCATCAGCCATCCAGGTAAGGAAGTTATTTTTATACATTGAGTATGCACTGTTTATAATCACAGGAAGTTTTCTATCCATATCGAGCACTTTTCCAAGCAGTTCAATACCATCCATTCCAGGCATTCTAATATCGAGAATAACAATGTTGGGTTTTACTTTCTTAAAGATTTCAACCGCTTCCAAGCCGTCACAGGCAAGAATAACCTCATAACCATCATCAGTCAGGACCTGTTCATAAAGGCATCTGATTCCTTCATCGTCATCTACAACCATTACCTTTTCCATACTTTCTCCTTCCTTTATCCTTGTGCCTTGTGCTCTTGTGCTCTTGTGCCTGTTTCGCTTTTGTTATTCTCCTTCTTTTTAAGTAGGAACACACTGAAGACTGTTCCTTTCCCTACCTCGCTCTCAACTTTTATAAAACCTCCGTGTGCGTTCATTATCTTTTGAGTGATAGTTAGACCCAGTCCGAGCCCTCTTCTCTTTGTAGAAAAGAAGGGGTTGAAGATGTTGTGCAATATTTCTTTTGGAATTCCTTTTCCGTTGTCCTCGATTTCCATTTTTATAAAGTCTTTTTCTTCTGTTGTTTTAATACGTATTTCGCCACCTTTTTCCATTGTATGGATTGCATTTCTTAGAATATTTAATAGCCCTTGCTTTATTCTATCCCTATCAATGGGAATAAGAGGAAGGTTTGAATCGAGTGACTTTGTAATAATTATGTCCTTTTCATGCAAATCATTAGCCATTGATTCGACAATATCTATTATGGTGTCATTTATATTCTCCAAACTTAGATGAATTTCTGGCCCTTTTACAAAGGTAATTGCTCTATCAAGTAGTCTTTCAAGCCTTTTTGTTTCATCTGCTATGATACCCGCATTTTTCCTCACCCTCTCGAGGTCATCCGGTTTTCTGAGAATTCCACTTGCAAAACCACCTATATTTGAAAGTGGTGTTCTTATCTCATGGGCTATATAGGCAACTGTCTCGCTCAGTGTTGATAGTTTTTCAGAAAAACGGAGCGTGTTTTTCAACCTGTTGATGAGTTTCTGGTATTCTTCCAATTCCCTCTTTCTGTTTTCAAGCCGCCTGTATTCCATCACACCTTTTATTGCAAGTGAAGAAAAATCTGCAAAGATATTAATCTTCTCAAAGTCATCCTCGGATATTGGAGCTCGGTTGAAAATGTTATCAGCAAATATAACTCCGAATGTTCTCTCATCTGACATAAGGGGTATAACAATAAATTCGTCAACCTCGAGGATATCAAAAATTTTCTTCTCCTTTATCTTTTCATCAAATCTTGATGCTCTAACAACCTCCTTCTGTTCTAAAGATTTCTTTATAATATCCGGGAGAGACTTCATTCTGTAAACAAACTTCTCAACGACAGGAAAAAGAGGCAGTTCCTCTTTTGAATTCAGTTTGTTAAACGTCAAAAGCAATTCCTTGAGGCTTTTCCGTGAAACCTGCGCCCATATTTCTCTTGCTTCCTCACTGCTTGTGGGTCCTAAAGCCATTCGTCCTTTAAGAAATTTTTTTTCTGTATCTACCAGAAGTAAAAATGCCCTGTTGAAACCAAACGCATGCCCAGCTGTAACAGCAGTAAGTATCAGATAGGAAAGTTTGTCCAGGTCATTCGACTCCTGCATAAGATAGGAAAGTTCAAAGAGCAGGAGAAGCTCCTGTTCCTTTTTTGCCCTTCTCGTAACATCATTAATCAGTAGTAGAACAAGGGGGATTTCCTTAACTATTCTTTTCATTTCAATATCAAAAACGGTTACCTTATTATAGGGTGTATCTGAGTAGATAAGATTATGAATTTCAAGGTCATTATCCGATTCAAAGACGGTTTTTATTGCTGGAATAATGTTATATTTTTGAATGATGTATGGTGGTAAAATATTCCTTATGTCTTCACCTGTAAGGTTGCAATCATCAATCCCAAGTTTTTTACAAAGTGCATCGTCTGTAAATTGAACCTTTAAATCCTTATCTACAGCGAGAATGATGGTTTTAAGTTCCCCTAAAAGAACAAGAACGCTTTCAGTCTCAAAATTCATATTATACCTTCCATAATTCCACCTATTTATAGTTTAAAAATAACCCAAAGTCAAGAAAAAAACAAATGCACTCTCACAATGACATCTTATTTTTTATTTGACAAAAGGGAAAATTTAACCTATTATGCAACGAAATTTAAATTATGGATATAAAGAGAACTGAGGAGGTTTTTAATGAAGAGAACATATCAACCGAGTAGAAAAAAAAGAAGGAGAAAACACGGATTCAAGAAAAGGATGTCAAGTAAAAATGGAAGAAAAATCCTTGCAAGAAGAAGAAAGAAGGGGCGGAAGAAACTTACTGTCTCTCAGAAAAGTAAATAAGATAAGGAAGAATTCTGACTTCAAGGAAATATTTCGTTCAGGCAAGAGAAAAACTGGTAAGAACTTAACTATCATTTTTATTGAAAAAAAAGGGTTTAAGTTCGGGATTACGTTCAAAAAGGGTGTAAAATCGGCTGTAAAGAGGAATCGGACGAAAAGAAGACTCACTGAAATAATAAGGATGAGAAAGGAACTAATGAAAAAAGATATTCACATCGTTACCCATCTATCTAAAACTGCAATAGACCTTTCTTTCGATGAACTCTCAGGTGAATTTAATCATTTACTCAAGGATGCAAACATTATTGAATGAAAAATATAATCATTTTTTTTATCAGAGTATATAAAATATTTATTTCGCCTTTACTCCCAAGAACCTGTCGATTCGAGCCATCCTGCTCGACTTACTGCCTCACGGCTATTGAAAGATATGGTTTGATAAGTGGTGGATTTAAGGGAATGCTCAGAATTCTAAGATGCAATCCATTCCATTCAGGTGGATTTGACCCAGTAGAATAGGAGATAACGTGGATAAGAGAACAATAATTGCAGTCCTGCTTATAACAATGCTCTTCATTGTTTACACAATGATATCCAAAAAGCCCAAACAAGAGCAAGATGTTGTGCAAAAAGAGGAAGAAGTTGTAAAGGAAGAAGAGAAAAAGTTAGAGATGGAGGAGGTGGAAAAGAAAGAAGAAAAGATTATTAAGCTGCCATCTGAAAAGCAGGAAGAGGAAAAGTTAATAACTGTCAGAACAAACCTCTACGAGGCTACATTTTCAACAAAAGGTGCAACCCTGCAAAGTATTAAACTCCTGAAATTTCCAGGAGAAGCAGGCAAGCCTGTAGAACTTATTCCTGAAGAAGGAAAACCACTTTCTATTTCCTTGATTCAAACGGAAGAGAGTATTAACCTTGCTGAATTTCCCACTGTCTGTGATAAGGAGAGTATTAACCTTACCAGCGGGTTAAAAGACAGCCTTACCTTTTTTTATACAAAGAACGACACGCCTTTCCTGAAAAAGGTGTTCGTTTTTTATCCCGACAGTTACGTTATGGGTCTCCATCTTGAGTCATTAAACAAGACCACATATTCGATGAAACTTATCTTTGATTCAGGTATTGCCTCAACAGAGAAAGATAAGAGAGAAGAGTTATTATATTACAGTTTCGTAGCAATGTTAGGAAACCATTTCGAAAGGACGGATCTGAAAAAGATAAAGGAAGAGAAAACAACAATAGAAGGAACAATAAAGTGGGCAGGTATAAAATCTAAATACTTTCTCTTTTTCTTTCTACCAGAGAAAACCATAATTGAAAAGGTCTGCCAGTGGAATATTGAGAAAAAAAGAATTGGGCTCTCAGTGACAACGAAAGAGGCAGAAAAAGTCGATTTTTCCCTCTATTTTGGGCCAATAGATTACTACATTCTTAAAGATATGGGTCAAAGTCTCGAAAAGATTGTCTATTTTGGTTGGGACTGGATTGCACCCATAAGCAAAATTATCTTTTTTATATTCATAGGTATCCATAAGGTAATTCCAAATTATGGTGTGGTAATAATAATCTTTTCTACGATGATGATGGTTGTCTTTTTTCCATTGACAATAAGAAGCCATAAATCAATGAGAAGGATGCAGAAGCTCCAACCTAAGATGGAGGCAATCAGAAAAAAATTCAAGGATGACTCCCAGAAGATGAATAGAGAGGTTATGAAGCTTTACAGCCAGCATAAGGTTAACCCTATTGGTGGATGCCTTCCACTTGTATTTCAGATGCCTGTTTTCTTTGCACTCTATGCTGTTCTCAGAAGCACTATCGAACTCAGAAGGGCACCATTTATGCTCTGGATAAAAGACCTCTCTATGAAAGACCCTTTCTTCGTCCTTCCTATCCTGATGGGGATTGCAATGTTTGTCCAACAGAAGTTTACTGTCACTGACCCCAGACAGAAAGCAATGGTCTATTTTATGCCCATCTTTCTTGTCTTTATTTTTCAAAGGCTTCCGTCCGGAATAGTCCTCTACTGGTTTATTTATAACCTGTTATCCATCCTTCAACAATACCTTGTCCAAAGAAGTGAAAAAACAGTGGTTACAAGCGAAACCGAAGAAAAATAACAGTCCAAGTAACGACTGGTTTTACTGACTATTTACTATATGAAAGTTCCGAAAATAGTCACAGATGATAATACTATTGCAGCAATTTCTACCCCACCGGGAATCGGCGGCATAGCGGTAATAAGAATAAGCGGAAAGGGCTCCTTAAAGATTGCAGAGTGTATCTTTAAAGGGAAATCATCCCCACTTTCAGTAGAAACCCACAGGGTGCTCTACGGAAGAATAATCGAACCTCAAACAGAAGAGGAAATAGACGAAGTTCTTCTTACTGTAATGCATGCTCCGAAAACATATACAGGAGAGGACACTGTTGAGATTAGCTGTCACGGTGGAATGGTTCCAGCACAGAGGATTCTCGAGGTCTGCCTAAAGACAGGTGCCAGAACAGCAGAGAGAGGAGAATTTACAAAGCGGGCTTTTTTGAATGGGAGACTTGACCTCACACAAGCAGAAGCCGTTCTTGATATCGTTGCGGCAAAAACAAAGGAAGGACTTCACAGTGCACTCTATCAACTTGATGGATTTCTCTCAAAGAAGATAAAAAGATTAAAAGATTCCCTTGTTTCGCTCCAGGCTGAGATTGAACTTTCTCTTGATTTTTCAGATGAGGATATTACCTTTCCCAAAGCTAAGGAGCTTGCAAAAAAGATAAGGTACACATTAAATATTATTGGTAAACTAATAAAAGAGGGCAAGAGAGCAAGCATAATAAGAGAAGGTCTGAGTGCTACCATCATTGGAAAACCGAATGTTGGCAAATCATCCTTGTTCAATGCACTACTTCTCGAAGAGCGAGCAATTGTGACTCCAATTCCTGGAACTACAAGGGATGTTATAGAAGGATGGATAAATGTTAATGGCTTTCCATTAAAACTTTATGATACCTGCGGGTTTCAAGATTCAGAAAACATTGTGGAGGCAATAGGTATTGAGAAAACAAAAGAAGCTGTGGAGAACACATCCTTCGTGCTTTTCGTAGTGGATGGTTCAATTCCTTTAGAAACAGAGGATAAGAGGATTTTTAACAGTATCAAGGAAAATCCCTTAATTATTGTAATAAATAAAATTGACCTTCCGAAGCGTGTTCAAATTTCAGATATTACGAATGGTGTCTCCTTTCCCTCCTGCAAGGTTTCTGCAAAAGAACTTACAGGTATTGAAAAACTCAATAAAGAAATTCTTAAACTTATAGGTGCATCTGATATAAAGATTGATAGAGCTGTTCCTACTCGCACGCGACATATTGTTCTTCTCTCAAAGGTGGAGGAGAGTCTTCTTAACGCCTTAAATGGAATCGAAGAGAAGAGAACACCTGAACTTATTGCTTTTGACGTAAAAGAGGCTGCAGGTTCACTTGGCGAGATTATAGGGGAGGTTACCCCAAAAGAAGTGCTTGACAAAATTTTTGAGGAATTCTGTATTGGAAAATAGAATGGTTAAATTCTATAAGTTTTCATTTGTGTTCTCCATCCTTGCCCTTTCAATTTCCATACTTACTTTCGTCAAAACAGGAGGAATATCGGATATAAAGGAGCAGATTAATGTAATAAAACAGGATATCAAGGAGGTTAGAGCGCAAACAGAATTGCGAATGGAAAATCGGTCGTTCCTTTTTGATGCATTATGTGACCTGACTGCTTCGGTTGATTCGTTAAAGACAGGAGAGACGATTGAATCGAAGAAACTTGTCGATGCAGCAATTGAAAAGATGATGAATGTAGAGAAGAAACTTTTAGAGAAGAAAAGGAAGCATCTTGAGAAAATCAGAATAGAAATAGAAAGGCTTAAGACCCGATTAAAGCCGAACGATTCAAAAATTGTAGGAGATTTAGAATATCAAATAATGCTTCTCCGCATCTTTGAGGAAAACCTTTAATGCTATTCATTATACTTAATATTGTTATCCTTTTATTATCTATTATTATCCATGAGATATCACATGGTTTTGCCGCTCTAAAATTCGGTGACCCAACCGCCAGAATGAGAGGCAGATTAACACTTAATCCCATACCACATATCGATATTGTAGGGACCATTGTTCTTCCTATAATGCTTATACTGGTTCGTTCACCTGTTCTCTTTGGATGGGCGAAACCTGTTCCTGTCAACCCTTTTAATTTTAAGAACCCCAGAAGGGATATGATGCTAACAAGCCTTGCTGGTCCCTTATCAAATTTTGCTCTTGCCATAATCTTCTCACTTCTTTACAGGATATTCTTATTATTTGGTGGAAAGGGAAGCATACCTATACAGGTTTTTGAATATGGTGCAGCAATAAATATTCTTCTCTTCTGTTTCAATCTCTTTCCCATTCCTCCTCTCGATGGTTCCAAAATCCTGATGTATTTCCTACCCGACAATATAGCAGATGGATTTAGAAAGATCGAGCCATTTGGTTTTATAATAATATTCGGTCTTTTTTTTCTGGGAATTTTAGGAGGGATTCTATATCCTATTATGACTTTCTTTCTTTATATCCTGCTTGGAGCAGGCATATGAGATTAAAAATAGTTGGTATTTCTATTATCTATATTCTATTGTTTATCTCTAACTGCGGAAAAAAACTTCCACCCACCTCTCCTGACCGATGGGCACCGAAAGTGCTGAATGTTGACGCAGTCGATGAGCACCATCTCCGCATATACTTCTCAGAAAGGATTGATACGCTTACTCCAAAAAATTTGACTAATTTTAAGATTCTGAACCCTGAGAATAGTGAAACGACCAGTGTTATTTACTCAGAGAGGGATAAAAAGGGTGATGAAGTGCTGTTGACAATACCTGAACTTGAAGATAGAAAATACTCACTCCTTATCTTTAAGATTAAGGATGTAAAAGGGAATTTAATGGAAAGAGCAGAGAAATCCTTTAAGCCGAGTAAAGAGAAAGATACAATTCCACCTCTCTTAAAATATACAAAACCGTCAAGGATGCGTACCTCTGCGCCACAGGATTCTCTTATACTTCTGAGGTTTTCCGAACCAATGGATTCAGGAGCCTGTAGAATTGATAATTTTCTACTCACTTATGTCACTCTTGACAGCCTGTTTAAGTGGAATGAAACGTTAACAGAACTTACCCTGCATTACAGACTTGTAAAGGACAAAATATGTAAATTATATATACTTCCCCTACTGCCCGACCTTTCAGGCAATCCTATAAATGAAATGAGGATTCTTACATTGACAACCAGTGATACACTACCAAAGAATAAAATGAATATAAAAATAATAAAAAACGAAAAAGAACTAAAAGAGACATATGCATTTCTTAAACTTGCAAAAGATGGATTGTTTGAGGATATTACACCTGTTGATACCACCCTTGCTTTCTCCTTTTTTTTTACTCCACCTGACACATACCTTATCTCTATTATAGCCCAGGATACCATTGACACAACAGGTCTCT
>SOKM01000315.1 GCA_004375785.1 Candidatus Cloacimonadota bacterium
ACCCTGAGGCGGTTTCAAACTTAAGGCAAAGAAAGATGAGGGAAGAGAAACCATTTGCCATAATGGTTAAGGATATTATGACTGTTAAATCCTTCTGCAAGGTGAATAGGTCTGAAGAGACTCTGCTTCTATCCAGACGACGCCCCATAGTGCTTTTGAGGAAAAAGAAATCGTGCCTAATTGCAGATGAGGTTGCCCCGAAACAAAACTATCTCGGGGTGATGCTTCCCTATACGCCCTTGCACCATCTTTTATTCTCTCAACTCTCTGCTTTAGTAATGACCTCAGGCAATCTGAGCAATGAACCGATAACATTCAGAAATGAAGAGGCTTTACATAGGCTTAGAGACATTGCTGATTACTATCTTATTCATAATCGATATATCCATATACGGTGTGATGATTCGGTAACCAGAGTCTTCGATAAAAGAGAGATGCTAATAAGAAGGTCTCGGGGCTACGTGCCAGAACCTATTGAATTCCCTTTTAAGAGACAGATACTCGCCTGCGGCGCAGAGCTGAAAAATACCTTTTGTCTTACAAGAGATGGTTATGCATTCTTGAGCCATTATATTGGCGATTTAGAGAATTTAGAGACCCTGCAGGCATTTGAAAAAGGTATTGAACACTTCAGGAAACTTTTCTCGATAGAGCCCAGAGTAATTGCATACGATTTACATCCTGAATATTTATCTACAAAGTATGCAAAGCAGTTGATAGAAAATAACCCAGGAGTAGTGGGGATTCCCGTTCAACACCACCATGCGCATATCGCATCCTGTATGGTGGATAATGAAATAACGGGAAAGGTTATAGGTGTTGCTTTTGATGGATTGGGTTATGGAACAGATGGAAATCTCTGGGGAGGAGAATTTCTTGTTGCTGACCTTAAAAACTTTCAGCGTATAGGACACCTCCAGTATATACCCATGCTTGGTGCTGCACAGGCACTAAAGGAACCCTGGAGGATGGCAGCTGCTTACCTCTATCAAATCTATGGAGACGATTTTCCTGGATTGGAGTTAAATCTTATAAAGATGTTTGATAAAAGGAGACTGGAAACAATAGCAAAAATGCTCTCTAAGAGAATCAATTCTCCTCTTACCTCGAGTGTTGGTAGATTGTTTGATGCTGTCTCATCCCTTTTAGGTATTTGTAATAGTGTAAAATACGAAGGACAAGCCGCGATAGAACTGGAAATGGCGATAAAATCAGTTCAAAGTGCAAGGAACGAAGTGGAAAGCTATAACTATGAAATAGAAAAAAGAGGACAGATTTACATAATAAACCCTATCCCAATCATTAAGGGGGTCTTAAAAGATTTGCAGAGGAAAACACCTGTTTCAGTTATTTCAAAAAAGTTTCATAATACCATAGCAGGTATAATTATTAATATGTGCAAAAAGATTGGTAAAGAAACAAAGTTAAACAGGGTTGTTTTGAGTGGGGGGGTATTTCAGAATATGTTCTTACTTCGAAAAACAGTAACACAACTTAGCGCTGAGGACTTTAAGGTTTATACCCACCACAGGGTTCCCACAAATGACGGTGGAATTTCTTTGGGCCAAGCAGTAATAGCGGATTACAGAGTTATGGAGTTTTAGAGTTTTTAGAGTTCAAGAGTTGAAGATTAAAAAAAAGTAAGGGGGTAAGGAATATATGTGTTTAGGAATCCCTGTCAAGATTGTAGAAAAAAAAGGTAACACTGGAATAGGAGAGATTGGTGGAGTGAAACGTGAGGTCGATCTGCGATTTCTTGAAAACGTCGAAATCGGTGATTTTGTCATCCTTCATGCAGCTTTTGCTATCCAGAAATTGGATGAGAAAGAGGCAGAGGAAACACTCTCTCTACTAAATGCACTTTTTGAAATAGAGTCAGGCACCGATTAATGCTCTAAACGAAGTTACTTAATGACAAACATAAGAAATGAAATATATAGATGAATTCCGTAATAAAAAAATATGTATGAGTCTTGCAAAGGAGATTTTTAGGATAGCAAATGGTAGGGATATAACTTTAATGGAAGTTTGTGGTACCCATACAATGGCAATTTATCGATACGGCATTAAGGGGCTTCTTCCATCGAATATCAGATTGCTCTCCGGTCCTGGATGCCCTGTTTGCGTTACTCCGGATGCTGAAATTGATAAGGTGATTGCCTATGCAAGGGAAAGTGATGTAATTATTACTACCTTCGGTGATATGATGCGGGTACCAGGTTCTACTTCCAGCCTTGATAGAGAAAAATCGCAAGGAAAGGATATCAGGATTGTATATTCACCAGCGGATGCCTTAAAAATTGCCCGAAAAAACCCTGAGAAAACAGTAATTTTTTTAGGCATCGGTTTTGAAACAACATCTCCCACTGTAGCAGCATCGATTAATGATGCAAAAGATAGAGACTTGGATAACTATTTCGTATTGTGCAAACATAAAATGATACCCCCTGCAATAAAGACATTATTGGATTGTGGAGAAATTTTGATAGACGGTTTCCTGCTTCCCGGTCATGTCGCCACTATAACGGGGACAGAGGTATATGAATTTATTCCAGAGGAGTATGGAATATCCTGTGTTGTTAGTGGTTTTGAACCGGTGGATATTCTCCAGGCAATCCTTATCCTTGTGAAGCAGATAAAAGCCGGTAATCCAGGTGTGGAAAATCAATATACAAGGTCTGTAAAAAAGAAGGGGAATCAAAAGGCAAAACTTCTACTGAAAGAGGTATTTGAATCTGTTGATTGTGAATGGAGAGGTCTTGGTATCATCCCAGAGAGCGGCCTTAGAATTAGAGATAAATACTCAGCATTTGATGCGGATAGTATTCCCGTTGAGGTAGAGCCTTCAAGGAAAAATAGAGAGTGCATCTGTGGAGAGATTCTTCGGGGAGTAAAAACCCCGTTGAACTGCAGCCTATTTGCCAGGGAATGCACACCAGAGAATCCCATTGGACCCTGTATGGTCTCTTCAGAAGGAACCTGTGCAGCCTACTATAAATATGGACGATAAGATAATATCACTTGCCCACGGAAGTGGAGGAAAACTGATGCACGACTTAATAAAAGGTTTATTCCTTAGTAAGTTTGATAATCCTTTACTCTCCAATCTGAGCGATTCAGCCATCTTAAACATAGCTGGGGCAAAGCTCGCTTTTACTACCGATACCTATGTGGTTAAACCTATCTTTTTCCCTGGAGGTGATATAGGCAAACTTGCAGTTTGTGGAACAGTAAACGACCTTTCTGTAATGGGAGCAAAACCTCTTTGCCTCTCCTGCGGTTTGGTAATAGAGGAGGGATTTGAATATGAGATGCTTGAAAAGGTTATTGATGCTATGAAGGTGGCTGCCTGTGATGCAGGTATCGAGATAGTTACAGGCGATACAAAGGTGGTAGAAAAAGGTAAGTGTGATGGACTCTTTATCAATACATCCGGAGTTGGTGTTGTTGAGAAAAAGGTTCTCTCTCTGGAAGATATTCAGATAGGAGATAAGGTCATCATAAACGGTGGGATTGGCGAACATGGTATAGCTGTGCTCTCTGCAAGGGAGGACCTTGGGTTAGATTCTAATATAGAGAGTGATTGTGCTTCGCTAAACGGTTTGGTTTCTAAAATAATAAATAGCTCTGATAAGGTAAGATTTATGCGAGACCCTACAAGGGGAGGACTTGCTACAACGCTCAACGAAATTGTGGACAGGAAGGATTTTGGCATAATAATAGATGAGGAGAAGATACCTATTAAAGATTATGTGAAAGGCACCTGTGAGCTTTTAGGATTTGACCCCTTATATATAGCAAATGAGGGAAAGGTGGTTATTGTGGTGGCAGCAGAGGATGCCAGCCGGGTTATAGACGGGATGAGAGGAGAGCCATTAGGAAAAGATGCTGAGATAATCGGTGAGGTGGTTTCTCAACACAAGGGAAAGGTATGTATGAAAACATTATCTGGAGGAACAAGAATTGTGGATATGCTGACGGGAGAACAACTTCCAAGAATATGCTAGACAATAAAGACTCAGTGGATTCCCTCATTGCGAGCCATGAACCTAAGTTGAGCCTGTCCTGAGTGGAACGAAGGATGGCAATCTCTGTAGCGTTGGGGCTTGTCC
>SOKM01000256.1 GCA_004375785.1 Candidatus Cloacimonadota bacterium
CCAGAACCTGAAGGAGGTATCTGGCGTTGCAAGGAGTATGTTCAAGAGAAACCCATTATTGGAGAAAGAAAAGAAGCAGGTCTTTATAAAAATGTTACAAGCCAATTCAATAAGGCTGCAGATATAATGAACCTCGACCCTAACATCCGTAAAATCCTGTCAATGACAACCAATGAAATAGTAGTTAATTTCCCGGTAAAAATGGACGACGGTAAGATTGAAATGTTTACGGGTTACCGTGTGCAGCACAACAATATGCTGGGTCCGTTCAAAGGAGGGCTTCGTTTCCATCCATCTGTCGACCTTAATGAGGTAAGGGCACTTGCTACCTGGATGACCTGGAAATCAGCTATAACCAGCATTCCATTTGGCGGCGCAAAAGGGGGAATCCAGATAGATCCGTCATCCTACTCAATCACTGAACTTGAACGTATCACACGCCGTTTCACCTATGCATTGGGCAGCAATATCGGACCTGAGTATGACATCCCGGCACCTGATGTTAATACAAACTCGAAGATTATGGCTTGGATTCTGGATACCTATCTGTCTACGATGCCCCCAAATGGACGTCAATCTGGCATCTCTGTTGTTACTGGCAAGCCCGTCGAATTGGGTGGTAGTTTAGGCCGTGATAAGGCAACAGGTCAGGGAGTAGTTTTCACGATTGAACAGTGGGCAAAAGATAATAATTTTGACTTGAAAGGTGCCACGTACTTTGTCCAGGGATTTGGGAATGTCGGCTCCTGGGCAGCTCGCTTGATGAAGTCGTGCGGTTCAAAACTCGTAGCAGTTGAGGACATCAGCGGAGCAATTTTTAACATAAAAGGAATAGACCCGGAAAATCTTATTAATTATACTAAGTTACATAATGGTCTTGTATCAGGTTATCCAAAGGCGAAGCCAATAGACCACGAGACGCTTATGAAGACAAAGGCTGATATATTCATCCCTTCAGCATTAGAAAATCAGATTACATCGGTTACTGCACCGTTTATTAATGTAAAAGTGGTTGCTGAGGGAGCGAATGGACCAACAGATCCAGAAGGTGATATGGTTCTGCAAAGTAAAGGAATTGATGTAATCCCCGACATCCTTTGCAACGCTGGTGGTGTAATTGTCAGCTACTTCGAATGGCTACAGAACAAGCAAAGTGAATCCTGGGATCTTGATGAGGTAGATATCAAGCTGCATAAGAAGATTGTCGAAGCTTATCGAAGGGTTCGAGATACAGCCAGTGAATTCGATACAGATTGGCGAACTGCTGCCTATATTGTCGCTCTCTCGCGTTTGGAGAAGGTTTATAAGGAACGTGGAATCTTCCCATAAAAAATATGGTTATTAGGTAAATTAGTAATTCGTTACTAAGCAGAAAATTACTTGAGGGGCAGACCCGTGTCTGCCCCTCTTTCTGTATCCTCTGTATCCTCTGCAGGTGTAAATTTTCCCTTGACTTTTTACTTACAATAATGTATAAAATTTAAGCAATTATAAGTTGTGAAGTCGTCAAATGATAAAAAAACCTTCTATCCTAATCGTAGATAACGAAAAAATAGTGATAAAAACACTTTCATTTTGGTTAAAAATGGAAGGGTATCGCACTGAAACTGCAACATTAGCAGAAGAAGCTTTTGAAAAATGTAAAAAGAGAAAGTTTAATATAGCAATTGTGAATTTGAAACTTCCCAAAAAGGATGGCATCTGGTTGCTTCAAAAATTCAATGAGAAAAAACTCGAAATCCCTGTTATTATGATAACAAACCATCCTTCAATTGAAACTGCTGTTCTATCCATTAAAAAAGGTGCTTACGATTATTTACCTAAGCCGCTGAATTTTGAAGAGCTTGGTTTAATTATAAATAAGATAATCGAAAGACAAACTTTGATTGCTGAAAATATCCTTCTTCGCGAACAATTAAAGGAAAAATATAGTTTTAAGAATATTATTGGAAAAAGTTTGAAGATGAAACGCATCTTTGAACTAATTGAAAACGTTGCTGATACTGATTCTACAGTGCTTATTCATGGAGAAAGTGGAACGGGAAAAGAGGTGATTGCACGAGCCATACATCAAAGAGGTTCGAGAAGAGAAGAGCCATTCATAACGGTAAACTGTGCCGCAATACCAGATAATCTTCTCGAAAGTGAGTTATTCGGACATGAAAAAGGAGCATTTACCGGTGCAGTGAGTTCAAAGAAAGGAAGATTTGAAATGGCAAATGGCGGCACTCTTTTCCTCGATGAAATTGCAGAGATGAACCTTAATACTCAGGTTGACTTATTGAGGGTTTTACAGGAAAGAGAATTCAGGAGGGTTGGTGGGTCAAAATTAATCACAGTAGATGTTAGAGTTATTGCTTCAAGTAATAAGAAAATTGAAAAAGAAGTTGAGCGCGGTAATTTCAGAGAGGATTTATATTATAGATTGAATGTTATTCCTTTAGTTTTACCCCCCTTAAGAGAACGAAAAGGGGATATACCACTCCTTATTCAGTATTTTCTGGACAAGTATAAAAAGAAGAAAAAGAGAGAAATCAGAGGTGTGTCAAAGGAAGGAATTAACCTTTTAATAAACTATAATTGGCCGGGAAACGTGAGAGAATTGGAGAACACTATTGAGAGAATCATAGTTCTCGGGAGTGGTGATTTTATGACACCGAAGGATCTTCCTGGAAGAATTAGAGAGTTTGCGAAAGCAAAAACCAAGATATGTTACCCCATTAACAAACCTCTTGAAGATATTGAAAAAGAATATATTAAGAATGTTCTTTCTGACACAAACTGGAATATTACCAGAGCTGCAAAGGTCTTGAAAATCAATAGAATGACATTGTATAACAAGATAAAAAAATACAACTTGAAAAGAAAACCTTAAAATCGTAAATAGTCATTAAATCTTCTTAATAAATCTTGACTTTTTAATATTTCTTTGATATAAGTACAGTAGTAAAAAAGAACAAAGAATTCTCTTGAGAATTATGACTATGAGTTTTGTCAAAAAAAATGGAGGAATAAATGAAGTCAGATGAAAAACATCCCAAAAGATATTGGGAAGATGAAAAATGGGCAAATGAACATTATGGAGAACTGGTAAAAAAATATCCTGATAAGTGGGTCGCGGTGGTGAACAAAAAAGTTGTGGCTGCTGGTGAGAGCATTCGAAAGATAGAAGAAATAGCAAGAAAAAAGACTGGAAAAAAACTTTTTCCTGTACTCTTTATAGAAGGTTCACCTGCTATCTATGAGAGTTAATCTTTATTTTCGCACATTCCCTGATTTTGATCTTTTAGAGAGAAAAATCTTAGCAGAGACAATTCGTCTTCTCGGAGAAATTCAGTTAAAGACAAAAGAAAATTGGACAAAAAGTTATACAGCTATTATTGATACTGGTGCGCCTTTTTCTCTATTTCCGTTAGAAATATGGCAAGCAGTAGAGACAGAAATACTTACTGATACCGTAGTAAAGGGACTTATTCCAAAGGAGCAATGTGTCTTGCCGGTCAAGGTAGGTAAGATTACTTTACGACTTATAGATAGGGAAGAACACATATCAAAACCTCTGACAATAATGGCATATCTTGCACCGAATAATAAGATTCCTCTTATAATCGGATTCCAAGACATTCTTTCTGAACTGAGGGTTCATTTTTCTTATAAAGAGAGAATTGCCTACATTGAAGAGATTGAATAAAATAAGAGACAAATTCGAAGACCATATAGACGCAGTAGTTGCAGGAGGTGCAATTACAAGTAAAGTGTATAAAAATTATACTGTATAAATTTTATACACCAATTCTATCCCATTAAAATATAAGCCTTTTTCTACCTCTGTCTAATTTTTAGACAGAAGGTATGTAATTTTCCAATTCCCCAAAATCAATTAACCCTTTGTCTTACAAAAACTTAGGGTTTTATTTTTATCTGGCACACTTCTTGCTCTTTGTGATGTTGTGATGACTAAGAAGTGTCCGTATTATGAGGAGATTACAGTAAGATACTGCAAGGCTCTGGCAAAGCGAATAATGATTCCTTCTGGTTCTGAAAAAGAGAGATTTTGCATCTGCGAAAAATACAAGGAATGCCCGCAGTATCAGGAATATATA
>SOKM01000093.1 GCA_004375785.1 Candidatus Cloacimonadota bacterium
AAATCAAAGATGGTTTTCTTTACAGGAATGATTATCACATCCTCACCTCTAATCTCAAAGATCACTTTATCCCCCGTTTCAATTTCAAGAAAATCCCTTATATCTTTAGGAATTGTCACCTGTCCTTTTCTTGTCACTCTTGTAGGTTTCATTACTTCCTCCTATTCATTACTTAATTATAAGTATTACTTAATATAATATAATACCTAAATCGCAATTTGTCAAGGGGGAAATGCATTTTTTTAAAAAAAGATTTCTCTTGACAAGTGGTTGATTTCTATGATAATTAAGATAAAAATTGTATAGAAAATGAAAACAATGTTTGAAATATCGAAACCCGGAAGAAAAGCGTTTACTTTACCTTCAAAAGATGTGAACGGTGAACTGATAGAGAGCCTTCCCCATCGGTTTAGAAGGGGAAAAACCCTCAGGTTGCCGGAGGTAAGTGAAGTTGATGCTGTGAGGCACTGGACAAATTTATCACAGAGGAATTATCATATTGATAAAGGGTTCTATCCTCTTGGTTCCTGCACCATGAAGTACAACCCGAAAATAAACGAAGAGACTGCTATACTTTCAGGATTTACTGAAATTCATCCCCTTCAAACCGAATCATTTGTTCAGGGAGCCCTGGAAATTATGTATGAACTTGGGAATATGATGTCAGAGATTACGGGACTTCCAGCAGTATCTTTTCAGCCCGTTGCCGGAGCACACGGCGAGATAACAGGACTTATGCTTACCCGAACATTTTTTGAGAGTAAGGGAGAAAATCGAGAAATTGTTCTTGTGCCCGATTCATCACATGGAACCAACCCCGCCAGCACAACGCTTTCAGGATTCAAATCTGTAAAGGTTTCCTCAAACGAAAGAGGGCTTGTTAATATTGATGAACTCGAAGAGAAAATGGACGATGGGGTAGCACTACTTATGCTGACAAACCCCAATACACTCGGGCTCTTCGAAAGCGAGATTAAAATAATATCCGAAATTGTCCACAGGAAAGGTGGGTTGATATATCTTGACGGGGCAAACCTAAATGCTCTCCTCGGAATTGTAAAACCAGGGGAAACGGGTGTTGACATAGTACACCTGAATCTTCATAAAACATTCTCCACACCACATGGTGGAGGTGGTCCCGGTGGTGGTGGACTCTGTGTAAGGGATGATATAGCACCTTTCCTGCCCATTCCTGTTGTCAAAAAGAGAAAATCCGGATATGAGCTTGATTACAATCTTCCCCGCTCTATAGGAAAGATTCATTCTTTTTATGGAAATTTCAATGTACTCGTAAAGGCATATACTTATCTACTTATGTTGGGGAGTAATGGCTTGAGAAGAGTGAGTGAAAACGCAATCATTAATGCAAACTACCTTAAAGAATCATTGAGAGAGGATTACGAGCTCCCTTATAAGCAACACGCAATGCATGAATTCGTTCTATCTGGCTCGAGGCAAAAAAATTTGGGAGTAAAAACCCTTGATATAGCTAAAAGATTATTGGACCTCGGGTTTCATGCCCCGACTGTCTATTTCCCACTCATAGTTCAAGAAGCACTGATGATTGAGCCAACAGAAACAGAATCGAAAGAGACACTTGATGCATTCATCTCTGCTATGAAGAAAATCGCAGATGAGGTAAAAAACGAGCCAGAAACATTAAAAAACGCCCCTGTTACAACGCCTGTAAGAAGACTCGATGAAGTAAAGGCTGCAAGGGAGCTAAAGGTCCGACATACATGGGAAAAAGAGAATGAGTAGATTCACCAAATTTTTCAAAAATGCCTTTGGTGCGGAAACAGAAGAGCCTGCCCTATACTCAGAAGAGGATATTCTTCCTGAAAGGAAGGCTGAACTAATCGAGAAATTCGCACGGGAGATTGTAGCTCGAAGACTCTCTGTCCCTGCTATCCTTTTTCTTGAAACGGTAAAGCCTCTCTCTTTTCTTGGTTCGCAGGCAATGGTATTTCTGGAACCAATCATTCAATCTGTATTTGCTTTCAAAAGTTACAGGGAAATCTATCTTCTTCTCGAGAAGAGAGAAAATCTTGAATTACTGTTACAGGAAATAGAAAAAAAGGAGCAAGAGAATGGGAAATAGTGAAATAAACGCTATACTTGCGACAGACTGCGGCAGCACAACAACGAAGGCTATTCTAATTGAGAAGAAAAATAACGAATACAGGCTTATAGTAAGAGGCGAAGCACCAACAACGGTTGAAGCACCATTTGAAGATGTAACAAAAGGAGTCCTCAATGCAATAAGGGAAGTAGAGGAGCTTGCCGACAGGGAAATCCTCGACGGGGAGGACATTATCACACCGAGGGTTGGTGAAAAAAAGGGAGTTGATATCTATATATCAACATCAAGCGCGGGTGGTGGGCTGCAGATGATGGTCGCAGGCGTTGTTAAGACTATGACAGCAGAGAGCGCAGCACGTGCAGCGTTGGGAGCAGGGGCAATTGTCATGGAGACAATAGCTTCTAATGACGGAAGACTCACTCACGAAAAGATTGAACTCATCAGAAGGTTAAGACCCGATATGATACTCCTGTCCGGGGGGATTGACGGTGGGACGGTAAAACACGTTGTTGAACTTGCAGAAATCATTGGAGCAGCCGACCCCAGACCACGATTCGGAACAGGATACAGTCTTCCTGTAATTTATGCTGGAAACAAAGATGCAAGAGATGCCGTCCGGGAAAATCTGGAGCAGAAAACAGACCTCAGTATTGTTGATAACCTTAGACCCATTCTTGAGATGGAGAATCTCGAACCAGCTCGGCACGAAATTCACGACCTTTTTATGGAGCATGTAATGGCTCATGCTCCAGGATATAAGAAACTAATGGGATGGACTGACGTTCCTATAATGCCAACACCTGGTGCTGTTGGACTCTTAATAAAAACAATAGGGGAGAAGGAAAAAATACAGGTTATTGGTGTGGACATTGGAGGTGCCACGACTGATATTTTCTCAGTCTTTCGGGGGATTTTCAACAGAACGGTTAGTGCGAATCTGGGGATGAGCTATAGTATCAGCAATGTCCTTGCTGAGACAGGCGTTGAAAATATTATGAGATGGGTACATTTTGAAGTTAACAGGAAAGACCTGCGAAACAGGATAAAAAACAAGATGATAAGACCCACAACCATACCGCAAACCCTGATGGGCTTACAACTTGAACAGGCAATAGCAAGAGAAGCCATCAGACTTGCATTTCTGCAGCACAAATCAATGGCTGTTGGACTTAAAGGGATTCAGCAAGAGAGAACAATATCTGATGCTTTCAACCAGGCGGCTACAGGAGAAAGCCTTGTAGATATGATGAACCTTGACCTTATCGTTGGCTCCGGTGGTGCACTCTCTCATGCACCGAGGAGGAACCAGGCTGCATTGATGCTTATCGATGGATTTCTGCCAGAGGGAGTAACCAGACTTGCCGTAGATTCTATCTTTATGATGCCGCAACTCGGTGTGCTTTCAACAATCAATGATAAAGCTGCAACAGAGGTATTCGATAAGGACTGCCTGATCAAACTCGGAACCTGTATTGCTCCTGTTGGTAAAACAAAAGAAGGACGCCAGTGCGTCAAGGTTTCTATTGGAGATAAAAATATAGAACTGAATTACGGAGAAATGGCGCTCATACCGCTCGGTGTTGATGAAAGAAAGGAAGTGGTTATTACACCTGCAAAAAATTTTGATGTAGGAGCAGGAAAGGGTAAACAGCTAACAGCTCTTGTTGAGGGAGGAATTGTCGGGCTCATCATTGATGCGAGAGGAAGACCATTAGAATTTCCTGAAGACGACAGGAAAAGGATGGAGTTGCTTACAAACTGGAATAAGGCGCTCGAAATCTATCCAGAGAAAACATAAAATTAAACAATTCCACAATGAACAAATCACAAACAATACAAAAAAGAAAATTAACAGGGATTGAAAGAGAACTTAAGAGATATGTAGAAAAATAAATAAATTTCTTTAAATCTCTTAAATTCCCTGTCAAAAAAACAGAGATTTGGATTTGTATATTGTCTGGAAATTGTGTATTCTGTTGATACAAAATTGAATCATTTGTAACTTAAAAAGGA
>SOKM01000339.1 GCA_004375785.1 Candidatus Cloacimonadota bacterium
TGTGATAAAAGGGTAGTGGATGCTATGATTCCCTTTTATACTGATAAGTATGCAGTTGCATCTTCCCAGTTCAGTCATTCTCCGGGGATAGAATCGAAGGAGGCGCTGGATGATGCACGTAAGGTTATCGCTCTAAAGTTGGGTGCAAAACTGGAAGAGGTAATCTTTACATCCTGCGCCACAGAAGCAAACAACATAGCAATTAAAGGGGTTGCTCTGGCAAACAGAAAAAAGGGAAATCATATAATTACGAGTTCTGTTGAACACCGTTCTGTAAAGGAATCTGTAGAATCACTTGAAAAAGAGGGCTTCAGAGTTACAAGGCTTCCGGTCTCAAAGGAAGGATTTATATCGGTTATAGACCTAAAAAAATCAATAAAGAAAGAGACCCTCCTTGTCTCTATCCAGCATGCTAATCAAGAGACAGGGACAATCCAGGATATAGCATCCATAGGAAGTATATGTAAGGAGAACGGTCTTCTTTTCCATACCGATGCTGCATTAAGTTTTGGAAGAATACCCCTTAATGTTGAAAAAGATAGTGTCGATTTATTGTCTGTTACGGCTCACAAGCTCCACGGTCCAAAAGGAGTGGGCGCACTCTATATAAAAGATGGAATAGCTATTGAAAAATGTATGTATGGTGGGTTCAATGAATTCAATAAGAGGGCTGGGACGGAGAATATTCCCGGGATTGTTGGTTTTGCTAAGGCGGTTGAGCTGCTTGGTGATGATGAAATTAAACATATCAAGAAATTAAAAAAGAGATTATACGATGGAATTAAAAAGAGACTTAATGCAGTTCAATTGAACGGAACACTGAAAGATGGGCTTCCCACCATACTGAATCTCACATTCAGATTCGTTGAAGGAGAATCCGTTCTTCTTCATCTCGATATGAAGGGAATTGCAGTAATAACCGGTTCTGCCTGTTTCAGCCGTTCACTTGAACCGAGTTATGTTCTCAAGGCTATGGGACTCGCACACGAGGAAGCGCATGGTTCGATAAGATTTAGTTTCTCTCGTTTTACCACAGAAGAAGAGATTGATTATACTATTGAGGCAGTTTGTGATGTTGTAAAGAAACTAAGGGAAATAAGTCCCATAACACCGAATAAATAAGGAGGGAAAGTGCCGTTACCGTACAGTGAGAAACTCCTTGAATATTTTAGACACCCCAAGAACGTGGGAAAGATGGAAAATCCGGATGCTAAAGCAAAAGAAGGTTCTCCTGCCTGTGGAGATATGGTAACTCTCTATTTAAAGGTAGATGAGAAAACAAAAAAAATAACCGATATTAAGTTTGAATCATTTGGTTGTGCTTCAAATATTGCGACAGGTTCAATTATTACTGAACTTGCAAAGGGAAAAACCCTTGAGGAGGCGAGAAAAATAACATGGAAAGACGCTGCAAAAGAACTTGGTGGATTGCCGCCGGTAAAGGTCCACTGTTCTGTTCTTGCGGTTGATGTCCTGAGATCTGCCATCGAGGATTACGAGGAAAGACATGGACTCGTAAAGGAGAAGGTTGAGACAACAAAAGAGATTGTTCTAAAAAGGTTAAAGCATGTTGTGAATCCTATTGTAGGTCTTGACGTTGTCAAGACTAACATTGTAAAGAATATAGATGTCACAGATGGGGTGGTAAGGATGTTGATCGACCTTCCTCGCGACCATCAGTTTGCAAAAAATATTGAGGAAGAGATTATAGAAAGGCTCGAACACTTATGGGATATAAAAAAAGTTGAGGTAACATTTGGGGAATAATGAAGCTCTAAAACCTGATAAGGTCGTTGAAGTAATAGCTGAAATATGTCCCATTCCTCTTATAGAGACAAGAAAAGCGTTAAACAGCTCGAAAAGCGGAGCAATAATTGAAATTATTGGAACACATGAAGCCTCGAAGAAAGAGATTCCAATTGCTATTGAATCCTCTGGAAGTAGAGTATTAAAGATGTTTGAAGAAGAAGGTGTCTGGCATATCTTTATAGAGAAAGCATAAACCTTCTCACAAACTCTATTTCCTCCTTTTTTGTCGTCAATCCCCCGTTTAATTTTTCGTCAAGGACCATTTTGAGAATTTTCTTATAAAGAGGTCCCTCTTTAAACCCAAGTTTCTTTAAGTCTTCTCCTTTTATCTTTGCTTTCATATCTTTAAGATTGTCAAGATATAACTTTATTTTTTTCCTTGTTTGTGTATCTCCTTTGATTATAAGATAGATTAGCCCATCAGAAGGTATTAGTTTAAGTAACCAGTAAATCTCTTTAGGGGAAATCTCCTTTTTTGAAAGGGAAGTCAATATCCATCTCTTTTTATTCCTCATTTCAAGAAGAAACAATGTCTCTTTCTTTTTTAACCCAACCCTTTGTGAAAATGTCTCTATCTCTTTCTTTTTTGCGTTTTCTGTGATGATTAGAAGTTTTGTGAGTTCCATGTTCCCTTTTATATCAATAAAATCCCTCAGTTTTTTTTCAAAGGAGTTGATTGTCCTTCGAGCAATCTTATTCTTAATACCAATCTCCCTGAGAAGACCGCTTCTTGAAAATTCTAAAACTATTTTGTGCCATCTTTTCTCTTTCAATGAAAGAAATATTTCCCTTCTTATCCTCTGTGGAGTTAATTTCTTAATAATACCGATTTTTATTGCATTGTCTATAAGTTTTTTTGTTTTTCTATCGAAACGAAATGAGAGCCTTCCTTTGAATCTGAATGCCCTGAATATTCTTGTGGGGTCATCAATAAAATTTTTATTATGGAGGACACGTATGATACCCGTCTCAATATCATTTATTCCTTCAAGATAATCAAAAATCTTCCCGAAATCTTTTTTTGTAATTCCCATTAGAAGGGTATTGATAGTAAAATCCCTTCTTTTTATATCTTCACCGAGAGTGCTCTTCTCAACAACAGGAAGTGATGCAGGATATGGATAGGATTCTTTTCTTGTCTGTGCAATGTCGAAGGAAAGATTGTCTTCAAAAATTATCTTCGTTGTTCCAAACTGGCTCCTTAAGACCCTTTTTAATCTCAATTTCTTTGAAATATTAGTTATAAGTGAAGTAATGTCACCTTCAGTGACTATATCAATGTCTATCTGGGGAACTTTCAGGATCATATCCCTTACTGTGCCGCCAATTAGGTAACAGGAATATGACATTCCTTCACATATTTCTCCAATCGATTTTACCCTTTTAAATATCTCCTCGCCGAGTATCTTCTTGAGTACGGTTTTTTTAATTCGCATTCTACTTTTTCTTTCTTCTGTGCAAAGTCAAGTAAAATAAGTTCGCTTTTAACAGATGAGGCTTCCAGCCTCATAGCCATTGTGGAGCAAGATGCTCCACCTGTTAGAGGTATAAAAGTTATTTGTCACAGGTGAAACCTGCTCCTACCTCATTGGATTTATTCTTGTTATATCTACGACCGATATATTGTCAATCTTTTTACCAAGAAAACGTTCACCTATTTCTGAAAACCTTCTCGGGGTGTCAGATAAGAAGAAAAGAGGTTCTATGCTTGCTGTAGAATCCCTCAGAAGATTTCTCTCTCCAAGCAATTCCGAGAGAGCAATTGCTGTGTAGCAGGCAGAATCGATGAGGAAAACACCTTTGCCAGCGACTTTTTGTATCACCTGTTTAAGAATTGGATAGTGGGTACATCCAAGAACAAGCGTATCTATTTCATTATTCAAGAGTTCTTTTAAGTACTCTTGAGCTATAAGAGATGTTGCTTCTTTTTCTATCCAGCCTTCCTCTGCGAGGGGAACAAATAGGGGGCAGCTTTTACTGTAAACAGCTGCTCCCGGAAGAATTTCTTTTATTCGTTTATCATATGCGCCGCTTTCAATTGTCGCTGTGGTTCCTATGACTCCAATTTTTTTGTTTCTCGTTTTCTTACAGGCATACGCAACCACTGGGTCAATCACTCCTATAATTGGTATGTCAAAGTTCTCTTTAAGATATTGCAGGCTGTTTGAAGAGGCTGTATTGCAGGCAATAACGATTGCTTTAACATTTTTCTCTGTGAGAAAGGTTGCATCTTCGGTTGCAAAACGTGTTATTGTCTCTTTTGACTTCGT
>SOKM01000259.1 GCA_004375785.1 Candidatus Cloacimonadota bacterium
AATAGTCGGTCAGTCTTGACATAATAAAGCATATGCGTTTTCCAGAAAAGCATTACGTCCTTATCGTCAGTGTAAACCTTTTCATAAATATTTTGATGGAAATGAGTTCGGCGAAAATAGATCGAGCCACTTTCAGAGAAATAACGTTTGAAAAAGGTATAAAGTTTATCAAAAAGTTCTTCCTTGAATTCTGGGAATGGTTTTACCGCTTCTGCAATATCCTTCTTGAGTTTTGGGAACACACCTTTTTCATAATACCTTGATTCAATCTTCATTAAATTGATATAGCCAGAATCACCCTCAACCTTCGCACCCACAAAGATGTCTTCTAAAGCCTTATAAAATTTTTCCTCTTTAGTCATAACAATTCCTTTTTCTCTGTTTTTTCGATAGACTTATTTCAATCCTTTCACCAATCACTATAGTTTTTCTTCTTTCCTCAAGCCATAAGACTTGGGAGCATAATACAAAAAAACTTTGTAGTTGTCAAGAAATTGTTTGGAGAAATGGGTGTCAGATTCTTCCTGGATCAATATGGAAAGGACTACTCAGAATGACAATGAAAGGCGGGATGCTGGAACAAGTCCCTCCTGAGCAAACTGACTTGGAACTATTATTGACCTTTTATCAAAAGATGCTTCAAAAGTATCCCTAATAAGTTGCTTTGCCTGTTCTTTATTCATATTTCTGTCTTATTCAATATTTTCTACCTAATTCTCTCAATTTTTGCTTTCTCTATTGTGCAAATAATGTGCAATAGATGTGCAATTAAGGTAATTATTATGCAATAATATAATAAGCTCCTGCTCCCTTTTTCCCGCTTTCTTTAAGGATATCTTTCTTAACTAAAACTCTTAAATCATTTGTGGCCGTATTTCTTGAACAATTATTTATATTCTGATATTCTCTGTTTGTAATCTTTCTTTTTTCCTTTACATACATAACTGCCTTTATCTGCCTCTCGTTCAAGCCAGTTTTTAATAAATCATAGGTTTCTTTAGTTGTCCCAATTCCAAAGTGGAGAGAAAGTCAAGGGGAAAAGTGAAACCAGCCTGGACTGGAGTAAATGCTATCTCCATTCCACTCCTACTTTTAAGATTCTATCGTTTTTTTCTTCTTTTGCGTCTACTTCTACCCTTCCATATATACGTAGTTTATCTAAAATTCTTGCTTTAACGAGAACATAAAAGTCCTTTCCTTCTCCATAAAAAGGTCTTGTATACATGGAACCGGGAATATCGATAAGAAAGAGATAGATTCTTGAATAGTAAGAGTCTGTTTCGTAAAAGACCATACCTGCTTCATATGTAGCATCATCAAATATCTCTGATTTAAATGAGAGAGAAAAGAGGTTTCCAGTCTCCTGTAATCCTCTGTAAGGAACATAAAAAATAACTCCTTCCCATAATATCTTTAACTCCATTGATTTGTTTATTTTGTTTTTAATGGAGAACCTTAGATTTTGCCTTTGGTATCTCAGGTTCTTGTCTTTCCACTGATAACTATTCTTCTCCTTTCTTTTATATCTTATATAGAGTTTGGTTTTCTTTAACCTTTTTTCAATAGATGAGAAAACCTCATACCCTTTTGTTGATAAAGAGTTAAAATATGTTGGATATGGTCGGTTGAAAATGTCAATGTAACCCGAAAAAAAGAAATTCTCAGGGAGTTTGCTTGTAATATATGTATAAAGTCCTCTTTCGTTCCTCGCTTCACTCTCACAAAAAGAGAAGGCTCGTGGACTATAAAACTTTTCAGAATAGTCCCGATAAAGAACTGAAATTGTAGTTTTATTAGGTCTACAGGAGGTTCCTATTATCATCCCTCTTCCTTTGGTAAAGAGAGCGTAAGCAAATTCCGACCACAGGGAAATATTATTATTGTTGTAAACAGTATGTACACCTGTGAGTCCATATTTTTTTCCGCTGAAACGATAGTAGTTAACTGAATCTGGTTCGACTTTCTTATCGTAGTCAGCAAAAAGAGTAGTTGTGCTTATTCTTAAACGTTCATTCCCATACCCTATAATTCCTCCAATAAGCCGTTCTTTAATCCTGTCCTTCTTTTCTATCTCGGTTTCACTTCTATGGTAGCCCGTTTCATAAATAACCTTTTTTAATACACCATCATCAATAGTTGCATCCTCTTTTTTATATGAGATAAAGAATCCACTCTTTAACATTTTCCAATCCTTCTTGAGAGCGCATCCTCTGAGTGAATAATCTTCGAATCCAGAAGAGTAAGGTTTTATAAAATATTCCCTGCTTTTAACAATACCACTGGTTTTGAAAACAAAACCGGGGTACCCCAGGAGCAATCTTTCACCTGCGTCAATTGCATAGTTTCCCACAATAATATTGTAGTCATTCTTTTGGAAATAACAATAAAGTGTATAGAAATCAATATAACTCTTTTCATAAGCATCCTTGTAAGCAGTGCCTCCCAGAGTTATATGTCTATCGCTATACCTCATCTTGTTAGAGACCTTGAATGGGCTAAACGAGTAATTCGTATCAACGGGATATTTATTACTGAGGATGGTTTTCCATCTAATTGCACTTATTTTGAGACGTTTTTTCTTCAGGGTGATATATGGCGAAATTTTACGAAGAAGAGGTTCATTTATGCCTGCAATCCTTAACAGGTCTTCTCTGCTTGAGAACATTTTTTTCTTTTTTCTGTAATCTTCGATTCTCGCAGCAAGAAGCGGAGTAATATAGGGAATCTGCAGAAGCTCTTCATGGGTTGCGCTGTTAATATCTATTGGATTTTCTTTGAGTTTTTCAAGGGTTTCGAGAACATCAGAGGGAAGAGAGGTCTCTTCCTCGAGCGAAAAATCCTCATTTCCAGAGAGGGAGAGAGAAGAGATGAAGAAAAAAATTAGTAATGAGCTTTTTTTGTTGGGGACAAGCCATGTACCGTATGGTAACATGGCAAGCCCCAACACTACATCTTTCATTCTTATCTTCACTTTATCCTTTAACTTTTATCCTTTATCCTTCCCTTTTTTTTGTTGGGGACAAGCCCCAACGCTACTTTTTACTTTTAACTTTTCACTTGTGGTTTATCCTACATCTTACATCCCACTATCGCAGGTAAAACCTGCTCCTACATTTCGCTCTTCTCTCCTCTCTCTTCACTTATCTGATTTCTCCCTACTCCTTACTGCTTACTCTCTTCTCCCTGACCCGGGAGTAGATTAGTCCGACAGTGTGGGTTAAACCGAGTTCTGGATGGATGGAAACAGAATAGGTGAGGTCTGAGGTGGCAAGAGAAAGGAGAAGACTGGAAGAGATGGATCTTGTTCCAAGGTCGAGTCCTCCGCCGATGGATAGAATATTGGATAAGTTTATGCCATTCCCGATTTCAAAATTGCTACCTGTGAAATCAGAGAATGTAATTTTTATGTTAAAGGAATTCCAGGCACTCGGGTAAATCCTGAAGAGTGAAGAGAAGGAAGAGACTGGTTTTTCCTCATCATATCTATAACCATAAGAGAGTGCATTGTTGTAAGTGGATTGGAAATAAAAAAATTCATTCTGTGAGATAAAAAGAAGGTCATCACTCCAATAGAGTCGTGGTTCATACCCTTTTATACCAAGTTTCATCACCTTTATTCTGATGCCAACGAGGTTTTTTGTTCCTTTAAGAATGGAAATACCTATTTCTGTCTCATTATAGAGTTCAGAACCAAAAAAGGAAATATCAGCTCCGAGGTGTGCGAAAGGAAACATATTCAATAAGCCAATGTATATCTGGTTACATTCAGGCATTGAATAGAGTTGTGATGCGGCTGTTGAAAAAATAAATTTTTTTTCAAGAAAATAATCCTTTGGAATAAAAGTGTAGGTCTTTGAGACTGGGAGGAGGAGAACGTTCTCAGCTTCAAATGCTGGGAAAGATGGTGTTGATAAAAATAAGATAAGGGAAAAGATTAAGAGATAGCATCTATGCATTATTAGTTATTGATTATTCGTCAATGATCTACTTTTCTTCCTGCATCTTTCTAATTCGTCATTGCGGGCATAAAGGTCATGAAATGTTGTTATTTTTTAAAAAACAAT
>SOKM01000298.1 GCA_004375785.1 Candidatus Cloacimonadota bacterium
CCAGTTCCTCTTTATGCCGGTGGGTGGAGTGACTATAGAATTTTAGCTAAATCTGAGAAAATCACGGGGTCAAGCTGGAAATAGAATTTAGGGTTGACAGGTTGGAAAGAGTGCAATATAGAATATTATCACACTGAGTATAAACGAAAGGGGATTGCATCATATCTTTATAGAACTCCAAAGATTGTATGCTATTTAGTGCGGTAGCACCGAAGCGAAGTGGAGAGTGCCAGAGCCCGCAAGTAATTATATATTTAACTCCTTGGTTTTGATCCTTATGTTTATGGATTGCAATATATTTATTGATATACGTGAGCAGGTACTAGGATTTCGGGGTAAAATGGGCGTAGAAATCTTCGCACAGAGAAGCAAAGATGACATCTACCTGCATATCCGTTTAGAGGTTTGTACCCCTTTTCTATCGCAAGCTCCAAAAGACCTACAGGTTCCTTATCGCCAATCCTACACAATATTGGATGCTTTTTATATTCATATCCTCTTATAATTTCAGATATAGATGTCTTTCTGGTATTACCTATTGCAATCCCACAACAAATCCAAACCCATCCGTTAGGGTCTATCTCAATATATGTTGGGTTCCTAATATCATCACGCTTACATTTAACTGATGTTAACTCAATCATTGGGAGGTATTTTGCCAGAGTATCTGCTGCTCGACCTGCCACCATCAGCGGTCTAACATCTATTTCATCAACATCAAATTCTTGTTCGAGCTCTTTTATGAGACGCTTAGTTTGTTGATTATAATGATTGTTTGCCTCTGTATCTCCAAAAGATTTCCCATTGATCTTAATCCACTCTATACCAACTTCTTTAGCCGCTCGTATTGTACCCTTCACTGCATCAATTGGCACGAACTCTTGATGAAACGCATCGACACTTATAACGAAACTATTTAATCCTGCCTCTTTTAATCCTTTAGCATATTTTTTAGCAACCGAATCATTCTTGCCCCAAAAACCATTTGTTATTATCCCTATCGTCTCCCAATTAGGGATTTCTAACTTTTTTACTTCCTGGATGAGACTAACCAATAACTCAAAATATAACAGAGGTTCCCCTCCGAAAAAATAGATTGAGTCAATTGAATGAATGGATTTCAGGTTTCTTAGGTCTCTTTTCACATCTTTCAAACTTATCAAATTATCTTGATATGGTGATGCTCGATAGAGACAATGCTTGCATTCGGAGGTACATTTGTATGTCATCAAAAATGTGAGACATTTTAGATTTATCTTCATAGGATAGCGATCTCCTGTTAATAAACAACGCTATACCTATTCTAATTCAATTTACAGAGTCTGTCAAGTTTTTTTGAAGATATATTGACAAGTGAGATTTTTTGTGGTATATTTGACTGTGTTATTGATGTGCAAAATCTACTTTGCACATCAATAATGCCACCGTAGCTCAGAGGTAGAGCAGGGGTTTTGTAAACCTCTGGTCGGGGGTTCGATTCCCTCCGGTGGCTTCAACTGAATTCATTTTAAATTGCAAAATTAGCAATTAGCATTTTAAAATGATAATTTTGCATTGATAAATTTGCAATGAATAATGGAGAGGTACCCGAGTGGCCAAAGGGGGCAGACTGTAAATCTGTTGGCGCAGCCTACGGAGGTTCAAATCCTCCCCTCTCCACTTCTTGCGGGAGTGGCTCAGCTGGTAGAGCATCGGCCTTCCAAGCCGTGTGTCGCGGGTTCGAACCCCGTCTCCCGCTTTTTTTTTAATCCACAGAGAGCACAGAGATTCATATTTAGTCATTTGTAATTAGTCAATCGTCATTTGTAAAAGCGTTCCGAAGGGACAGTTTTTTCTCTGTTTACTGATTACTGCCTTTTCCGCCACCCTTTAAGGCCTCTTTTTAGAGGGGAATACTACCCCGGCGCTACACAATGACAAACCATATAAAGCAAAAGGGCAGACGCCCCATTAGATAAGTTCCATATCTAACGGGGTAAACATGGGTCCCTCCCCTATATAATTTGCCGGGGACAAGCCCCGGCGCTACGAAAATTAAGTGATTTTATGCTTGATTTTTTCCTTGATATGGTGTAAAATATAAAGATAATTGTTAATGATGAATAGAGTTAATATATTTTAAGAAGAGGAGAATATGAAAGCCGGTAGAATTCTTTCAATAAATATAGAGGATGAAGTAAAGAGTTCTTACATAGATTATGCAATGAGTGTTATTGTAAGCAGGGCACTTCCTGATATTAGAGACGGTTTGAAACCTGTCCATCGAAGGATTCTTTTCGCTATGAAAGAACTCGGGCTTCTCCATTCAAAACCTTTCAAAAAATGTGCTACAGTGGTAGGTGATGTGCTCGGGAAGTATCATCCTCACGGTGATACTGCTGTTTATGATTCTCTTGTGAGAATGGTTCAGGATTTTTCCTTGAGGTATCCATTGATAAATGGACAGGGAAATTTTGGCTCTGTTGATGGAGATGCAGCAGCGGCATACAGATATACCGAAGCAAGGTTATCGTTAATTGCGGAGGAGATGCTTGCGGAGATTGATAAAGGAACAGTTGATTTTACCCCGAACTTCGATGATAGATTGAAGGAACCTGTTGTTTTACCATCCAGGTTTCCAAACCTTCTCGTAAATGGCTCTTCAGGCATTGCGGTTGGAATGGCAACAAACATTCCTCCTCATAACCTTGGGGAGGTCATTGATGCCCTCAAAGCTCTCATTGATGAACCTGATATTGAATTAAAAGAAATAATGAAATATATTAAGGGACCTGACTTCCCCACAGGAGGCATAATATTAGGGAAGAGTGGGATATGGGAAGCATACACAACAGGTACGGGCAAGATGACAGTTCAGGGAAAGACACATTTTGAAACATTGAAAAATGGAAAAGAACTTATTATAATTACAGAAATTCCTTACCAGTTGAATAAACTTACACTGATTCAAAATATCGTTGAGCGTGCAAAGGCAAAGAAGATAACAGGAATTCATGATTTAAGGGATGAATCTGACAGAAGCGGGATGAGAATTGTAATTGAGCTGAAAAGAGATGCACAGAAGGAGATTACGGTGAATCAGCTTGTGAAACATACCAAGTTAAAGCAGACTTTTGGAGCAATCTTCCTTTCACTCTGTAATGGGATTCCAAAGGTTCTTCCACTCAAGGAATTTTTGCAGCATTATATAGACCATAGAAAGATTGTTGTTGAGAGAAGGACGAGATTCGAGTTAGAAAAAGCAGAAGCAAGAGCGCATATTCTGGAGGGATTTAAGAAAGCCCTTGAACACATAGATGAGATTATTACGATTATTAAGAAATCAAAGGATACGGGAGAGGCAAAAAAGAAATTAATCGAAAGATTCGATTTTTCAGAGATTCAGGCGCAGGCAATTTTAGATATGAAACTTGCACGTTTAACAGGTCTTGAACGAAAAAAGATAGAAGAAGAATATCTCGAACTGATTAAAAAGATAAGCAGGTTTAAAACTATCCTTTCTTCTCCTCGAGAAATCTCTATTATTGTTAAGGAAGAATTGGATAATATCAAGAAAAGGTTTAATGATGAAAGGCGAACAGAAATTATTGAGTCTGAAGAAGAAGAGATAGAGCTTGAAGACCTTATAGCCGAAGAGGATGTTGTTGTAACTGTTACGCGGACCGGTTATATAAAACGTTTGTCTCTATCAAACTATAAAAAACAGGGTCGTGGAGGTAAGGGCATTATCGGTGTTACAACAAGAGAGACTGACATTGTTGAACATATCTTTGTTTCGTCTACCCACAACTATCTACTCATTTTCACAAATAAGGGGAGGGTATACTGGTTGAAGGTTTATGCAATCCCCGAGGGAGGTAGGACAGCAAAAGGTCGTGCAATTGCTAATCTTGTCTCCATGCTTAAGGATGAGATGATTTCTGCTATCCTGCCCGTTAAGGATTTCAATGAACCACTCTATATTTTTATTGTAACAAAGAAAGGGATTGTGAAGAGGGTGGACCTCAAGGCATTTTCAAACCCGAGAAAAGGCGGTATCATTGCATCAACACTCTTAGAAGACGACTATATTGTAGATGTTAAACTAACAAAGGGGGACGAGGAGATATTGATTGTTACCTCAAAAGGTATGGGAATTCGTTTTAAGGAAAAAGAGATAAGGGTTATGGGAAGAAATGCACGGGGAGTAAAGGGTATAAGACTTGTTGGAAGTAACTGGGTTGTTGGCGTTGAGGTGGCAAGAAGGGAAGCTGCTCTTCTTTGCGCCTCAGAGAGGGGGTTTGGCAAAAGAACCCGCATCTCTGAATTTAGAAACATTCATCGAGGTGGCAAAGGTGTCATCGCTATGAAAATAACTGAAAAAACAGGGAGGTTGATAGGTGCTATGGAGGTTACAGAGGATGATGAACTGCTCCTCATTACAGGAAGCGGACAGATAATAAGGATTGCAGTGAATTCTGTCTCAAGGGTAGGAAGAAATACTATGGGTGTAAAATTGATCAACCTTGGCCCCGAGGACAGATTGGTAGATATAACACTCGACAGAGAGAGTTGATGTGGATATGTGGATAACTTACAATGATATATATAAATTTAAGTTCTTGCTATTTAACAACATACGAAGTTTACATAATATTTTTATCCACTCAAATTAAGTAAGTTAATAAATCTATAGACTTCGTTTTTTTTCACACTTTTTCTACAAAAGATAAGAATATGTGGAAAACTAATAAGGAGAGCGATTGAAAAGGGTTAAGGATGATGTAAAGGTCGTAGAAGAATTAAGAGAGGCAAAAGAGAGTATAGAGAAGGAAATTTCCAAGGTAATTATTGGGCAGAAAAAGGTTATTGAAGAACTTCTGACTGCGCTCATTTCTGGAGGACATTGTTTAATTATAGGTGTTCCAGGACTTGCAAAAACCCTCCTTGTCAATACCCTTTCGCAGGTTCTCTCATTAAAGTTTAACAGGATTCAGTTTACCCCTGACCTGATGCCTTCAGACATAACGGGCACGGACATACTTGAAGTAGACGTAGAAACTGAGAAGAGGTCATTCAGATTTATTAAAGGGCCTATCTTTGCAAATATTGTTCTTGCTGATGAGATAAACAGAACTCCGCCCAAGACCCAAGCAGCTCTTCTTCAGGCTATGCAGGAATACAGTGTGACAGCTGGTGGGGTAACCTATCAACTGGAGAAACCTTTCTTTGTGCTTGCTACACAGAACCCAATTGAACAGGAGGGAACATACCCTTTACCGGAAGCACAATTGGACAGATTTATGTTCAATCTTCTAATCGATTACCCTGAGGAGGAGGAAGAAATAGAGATTGCAAAAACGTCACCAGGGTTAGTAAGGAAAGACTTAAATAGCGTCATCGACCAGAAAAGAATACTTGAACTTCAGAAACTTGTCCGACGTGTCCCCGTAAGTGATTCCTTATTAAAATTTGCTGTGCGTCTTGTATCTATATCAAGACCGGGTGGTAAGGAAACACCCGATTTTATCAAAGAATGGGTAAGCTGGGGTGCAAGCCCGAGAGCAACTCAGTACCTCGTTCTTGCTGCAAAAACAAACTCTGTGCTTGATGGAAGATTTACACCAGGGATTGAGGATATAAAAAAGATAGTCCATCCTGTGTTGAGGCATAGAATAATAACAAATTTTAATGCAGAAGCAGAAGGAATAACAACTGACAGGATAATTGACCTTCTTCTCGAAAACATGGGAAAGTAAAAGAAAATATAATTTTCTGTGATAATCTGTGGATTAAGATTTCTTAAAGAATGAGAAAAGGAAGTAAAAAAAAACATATTAAAAGGATCGCACAGGCTGGCATCTTTACAGCACTTGCAGTTTCATTCGGGTATCTTCTCTTTTTTATTCCAAATGTAGAGTTAATAACTTCCGTTATCTTTGCTTCAGGATGGCTTTTTGGTTCTTCAGTTGGTGTCACTGTTGGGGGCATATCTTTTGCAATATTTTCTCTTTTTAATCCTTTGGGTGCTTCTCTCCCTCCGCTTTTTATTGCTCAGGTAACAGGTGGTATGTTGATTGGCTCAGCAGGTGGGTTTTTTAAAATAATCCTTTCAGGTCTGTCGCCCTTTTTAAGGGTTGTAATATTGGGTATAGGTGGTGGTTTTCTCACATTGATATACGATGTCCTTACAAACATCGGTGGTTTTATTGCCTTTACTACAGAGGAAACATTTCTCGCATACCTAACAACGGGAATTGTTTTCAGTCTTCTACATGTCGTCTCAAATGTCCTGATTTTTTCAATACTCCTACTCCCCACCTTGAAAAGAGTGGAAAATCTTGTTAACGAAAACATATGAAGAAGTCTAAACGACCATCCTGGGATGTGTATTTTATGGAAATCACAGAACTTGTTGCAACGAGGGCAACCTGTCTCAGACGTAAGATAGGAGCTATACTCGTCAAGAATAGAATGATACTTGCAACGGGTTACAATGGTCCCCCAAAAGGAGTGCCACACTGTGATGAACTTGGAGGATGCCTGAGGGAAAAATTAGGCATACCAAGTGGAGAAAGAATGGAACTTTCACGAGCAGTGCATGCGGAGCAGAATGTAATCATCCAGGCTGCAAAGATGGGAACCAATATTGACGGTGCGACATTGTATGTAACTAATCATCCCTGTTTTATATGTGCTAAGATGTTAATAAATGCGGGTGTAACAAAGATTATTTACAGCAAAGGTTATCCTGACGAATATGCAAAAAAAATTCTTGAAGAAGCAAATGTAGAAATTATTCAGTCCGAACCTTCAAAAAAATAAAATGAAAAATAGATATTTGTTCTTTCTTGTAACATTATTCATTTTTCTTTCTCCCATTATTGTTCTCAAGGGAGAGGAAGGAGAAACTAAAACCCAGTATTTGCTGAAGCTTTCCTCTATAGGTTTTCCAGCTGCAGAAAAGATGAAAGAGGCGTGGGGTATAAATGAATTAAGGCTATTCAAGGACAAGCTCTATATAGGTTATGGCGATGCTGTTGTTAATACAGGACCAACGGATGTCATTTACTTTGATATAAAAAATCAAAAGTTTGTAAGAGAATTCACTGTGGATGATGAGGCAATCTATAGATATCAGGTAATTGATGGTAAACTTGTTATTCCAGGTCCGGATGCAACAGAGGATTGGAAATTCGGCAACATTTATATACTTACTGAAAAAGGCTGGGTAAAAAAGAGGACTATTCCTAATGGTTTACACATCAATCAACTTACTTTATTTGAAAACAAGTGGTATGTGGCTACAGGAACCTATTTTGAATTTGGAGAAGATGAGATGTTTGCCTTCGGAGGCATTCTCTGTTCTGAAGATGAGGGTAATACCTGGAAACTCGTCTATGCATCGCCAACAGATGCTCAAAGCGTTTTCAGAATAGGTTCACTTATCACTTTCAGGGATAGGTTATATGTTTTCCCTTATGCCTTCAGTGGTATGAAAAAGGAGGAAATACCGGAGGAATACCATTATTACCTATCTGATACATATGAGAACCAGTATCTTATATACACTGAGGACCCGCTTGGACTAACCGATGTAATTCTATTCGATGAAAAGAAATGGCAGTATGTGGACCTTATTCAAATACCGAATATCTGTTACATATCACCGTTTACCTTCAAAGATAAACTTATTATGTCCTTGCTTACGGGTAAGTATATTGACTATCTTTCCCTTAAAAAAGGGCTTCCAGGAAATGCTTCTACCTTTCTCTTGAGCTTTAACGGAGAGGCGACTGAAATACTTCCTTTTGAATATGACCTTATCAGAGATATCGTTATTAAAAAGGATAAACTCTTACTTTTAATTCTAAAAGATTACGATTACTTTATTGTTGAAACCCAGGATCTTGAGAATTGGAAATACTATATGATTCCTCGGGGTATAAGAACCCCAAAATCGATTGAGTTTGATGGCTCATCTTTTTACGTAGGAACAGAAGGAGGTAATATCTTTAAATCAATAGGAACGAAGGAACTGACAGATTCGTCTTCTCTTGATAATGAAAAACCTCTGAAGTTCTTTGGTGCTGCAGAGCTTCCGAGGGATGGAAAATGGTACTGGGCTGCAATTACAGGGTGGAGAAAGTGGGGAAAGCTTGCAAGATTCTCCTGTGAAGTTAGAAAGAAGAATGTCATCAACGTTGTTACAGAAAATATTACTTCGTTAAGTATCTACATACCCCTTACTGAAATTGATAAGAGAAAACCTGTTGAACTGAAGATTAATAATGAGAAGGCTTTCAAGGATACTCTTGGAGGTTTTACTGAACTCATCTGCACGAAAGGGAATGGAATATCATGGAATGTAGAAAAGGGCATGGGAACTGCAGAAAGATTTCATTACCAAAGGAAGATTATAGGAAACACGAAAATAGACTTAGCAGGAGAAGAAGATGCCCCTTCGATAGGTTCATTTGTAGCTGATGTCTTAAAGTGGGCAGTCTCTGCAGATGCAGCAATTATACCCCAGAGCGGCATAAAAAGAGGTTTGAAAAAAGGTGATATAGCACTTGAGGATATTTTTGACCTACATCACAGAAATACTATCAGGACATTCAGGGTTAAGGGTGCTGAACTTTACAGGATGATGGACTTTAACATTAAACAGAATGAGAATAGACTGTGTCAGATATCAGGATTTAATTTTACATACAGGATTGCAAACGAGCAAGAGAAGAACAGTATTGTTGAATCTTCAATCGACCCTGCAAGGGAGTATCTTGTTGCAACAACGGATTATCTTGTGAGAAGGATGGAAAGTTTTTTTGGTGATGAAGTCAATTGTGAAAACAGAAATATTTCAGTTAATGAAGCGATGATGGAGTGGTTCAAAGAATTCGGAACAATCACCCAAATCGAATCAGGGATAAAAAGATTTAAGCAAAGATAGAAAAGAGCTGATTTGCCGAAATCGACTTGACTTTTTAGTACCTCTAATATATACTGTCGATATGAAAGATAAAGATAAGACAAAGAATAAAGGTAAAACCAAAGATAAACTTATAACTGAGTTGACTGAACTTCGCAAGCGAATTGCTGAATTGGAAACATCCGAAACAAAACATTTTCATCTCCTTGATAGCATTAGGTCTCCTGTCCTGGCACTCAAGGAGGATATGACCATTCTCTATTGTAACGAGACTTACGCAGAATTTGTCAATAAGCCTCCTCAAGAATTGGAAGGAGAAAAACTGTTAATATCATTCCCTGAACTCAGGAAAACGAGGTTATATACAATCTACTTGAGTGTCATAGAAACAGGAGAACCACGTGAAGTCGAAAACGAATTTGGTGACCGTGTATTATACACCCATGTTTATAGAACGCCGTGGGGTATACTTTCTATTGCCGAAGACATCACTGAGCGTAAAAGGGGGGAGGAGGAACTTCGAGAGAGCGAAAAGAAATATCATACATTGTTCAACAAGATTGCTGAGCCAATTCTTATTTACGATAAGGAGTCCTACCATTTCCTTGACTGCAATGAAGCTGTTTTAAGCACATATGGCTATTCCAAGGATGAGTTAAAATCCATGACACCGTTTGACCTCTACCCGCCAGAGAACATTGAAAAAGTAGAAAGTAAAATAAATATTAAAAATATGAATTTACCTTCCACTTACACACATATAACAAAGTATGGTCAAAGGTTGGATGTGGAGATTGTTACAGATGAAATAATCTATGAGGGACAACCGGCCTGGGTTAGTATTGTAAGTGATGTCACCGAACGCAAGCAGGCGGGAGAAGAACTGGCAAAGATCCGTGACGAGCTCGAAATACAGGTAAAGGAACGAACAGCCGAACTGGTTATGATAAATAAACAGATGGAGCAGGAAATAACAGAACGAAAACGTGCGGAGGAGGAACTTACACAAAGTTTCACTAAAATGAGAAAGACCTTGGAGGGTATCGTCCACGCAATGGCTATAGTAGTTGAAAAGAGAGACCCTTATACAGCCGGTCATCAGCGACGTGTTGCAGAACTGGCTTGTGCTATAGCCAAAGAGATGGGCTTTCCAGAGGAGAAGGTTGAGGAAATCCGCTTTGCCGGACTCCTTCATGACATCGGAAAGATATCTGTACCTGCCGAGGTTCTTAGCAGGCCAGGTCGCCTGACCGAACCTGAATTTAATATGATTAAAACTCATCCAGAGCTCAGTCATGATATACTAAAGACTATAGAATTTCCATGGCCAATTGCTCAAATTGTGCTCCAACATCACGAAAGGTTGGACGGCTCAGGATATCCTTCGGGATTGAAACGTGAAGACATCCTCCTTGAGGCAAAAATACTGGCTGTTGCTGATGTTGTAGAGGCAATGTCCTCTCACAGACCGTATAGACCAGCTCGTGGGATAGATAAAGCCTTAGGAGAAGTTTTGGAAAATAGAGGTGTCTTGTATGAACCTGATGTGGTAAATATATGCGTAAAACTTTTTGCAGAAAAAGCGTTTAGTTTCGAGTAAAATCCCTGCGTCTTTGTGACTTAGTGGCAAATTTTTCTTGACAAGGTATAAAAAATCTACTATATTACATTATAAAAATAACCGCTAATAAGGAGGTATTATGAAACGGTTTCTTTTCTCAATCCTGATTCTCTCTTTACTTTTTCCATCGTTTGTTTTTGGGAAGGATATGCTAATCAGGGTATATGTCGATTCGTATAAGGATTTGTTGCCCCTCAAGTATAAAACAATCCGTTATGCGGGAGCGCATCCAGGGGAATATTACGACATAATTCTTACTGAACGCGAGTATTACTCTGACCTTGTTCCGAGCGGACTTCCAAATGAGATTATTTACTCTGACCTCGATTATGTTGAAATGGGTGAAAGGGGCAGTTACCATAGTTATACAGAGGTGAGACAGCTTTTGAAAAATATGGCAACAAACTATCCCAGTATCTGCAAATTCGACAGTTTGGGACAGACCTATCAGGGAAGGTGGATTTACTGTGTAAAGATATCCGATAATCCGGGAGTAGAAGACCCTGCTGAACCGGATGTGCTCATTATGGGCTGCCACCATGCAAGGGAATGGGCAACGGTCGAGGTTCCACTCTTTTTTGCTGATAGTCTTACAAAGGCATACAGCAGTAGTTCAACGATAAAAGCTGCTGTTGATTCGAGAGAGATATGGGTCGTTCCCTGTGTAAATGTCGATGGTTACGTATACGACTATCCTGGCGCGAACTGGTGGAGAAAGAATAGACAGCCCTACCATGGTTCAACGGGAACAGACCCCAACAGGACATACAATGGATGCAGTAACCGGGATAGGTACGGCGATTGGGGCGCAATCCCATCAGGAGGTGGGGTTACCCATCACCCTCCAGAGGAAACATTCTGCGGTCCTTATGGTGATGGACCCGATGGGAATTCTGCACCCTGTGATGAAGCCATTGCCCAGTTGGTGAAAACCCATGAATTCAATTTCACGCATTCATTCCACAGTTCTGGTGAACTTGTCCTCTGGCCGTGGGGATATACATCCAATCAGCCGCCGAATAATTCATACCTTGTTTCATATGGAACTACAATTGCTTCGATGATACACTGTGTGGGAAGTGGATACTATGACCCCATGCAATCGAGTTCTCTCTATCCAACAAGTGGTGACACCGATGGCTGGATATATGGCTGGTATCACTATGTCAATGGAACAAACTGCATATCCTTTACAAATGAGATTGGAACTTCATTCTATCAACCCGCAGGTGACCTTGATTATATATGCAGGGAAAACTTTAAGGGTATCTTTTATATGACCCAGGAAGCGGAAAATATAAGGAACAACCTCTCCTGTGAAGTACCGTCACCTGAGATTGCACCAATGGATACCAGCACAACGGGTGATTACACGGTCTACTGGTCACCAAGAAACCCAGAACATAATAATCCAACAAAATGGGAACTTCATGAATTAACCGGCTTCTCCAGTTTTACAGATAACCTTGAATCTGGTACAGGACACTGGAGTCTGAATGGTTTCTCCTGGTCTACTACACGGTCCCACAGTGCAAGCCACAGTTTCTATTCTGGTTCAAGTGACAATATGTGCAATACGGTAACATCGGTTGATCCATATCCCGTGAAAAGTGGGGACATGCTTACATTCTGGTGTTGGTATGACCTCGAAACCGATTGGGATGTGGCGACCGTTGAAGTGTCTGTTGACGGTAAGGAATGGATTCAGCTTGATAACTCATTCACGGGCAATCAGACAAGCTGGACCCAGAAATCCTATTCACTTGAGCCCTGGGTGGGGAAATCCATATATATAAGGTTCAGGGCAATGACAGACGATTATGTATTGGACGAAGGAATTTACATAGATGATATATCTCCTACCACCGATTTTAGCTCCGAGATTACTGTCTCTTCAACCATAACGGATACATTTTATGCATTCACAGGTAAGCCTGACAACAGATATTGGTATAGGGTAAGGGGCTCTAACACAGCTTACGGATGGGGAAGCTTCAGTACACTTGAGGACATTGGTGTTGGTGTTGGTATTGCTGAGGAGAAAGGAAAAGTGCTTAAGCCATTTTCACTCTCAGTATCGCCAAATCCTTTCAAGGGCAAGATAGAAATAAAATATAGCAAAGAGCAGAGTGCAAAGGGCAAAGAGTTAAAAATCTACGATGTAACAGGAAGGTTGATAAAAGACTTTTCACTGGGCACTGGACACTCGTCACTTGGCACTGCCGTATCCTGGGATGGAAAGGATAGCAAGGGTTCTAAACTACCATCGGGTGTCTACTATTTGCGTTTAGAATCAGGAAGCAGAACCCTGAGTAAGAAACTAATTATGCTTGATTAGCGAATCTTCCTAATCCCAAATCAAGAAAAAAGCAAAATTAACAGGGATTGGAAGAGAATATAAGAGATATAAAAGATGCTAACTTTAATATGTCTTTTTCTATAGGTATAGTAGGACTTCCAAATGTCGGGAAGTCAACAATATTTAACGCAATAACGGGAGAGAGTGCTAATTGTTCCAATTTCCCTTTCTGCACAATTGACCCCAATAAAGCGATTGTCCCTGTTCCCGATGATACACTTGAGGCGATTTCTAAATATGTGAAAACAGGAAAAGTTACACCGACAACACTTGAGGTTATTGACATTGCAGGATTGATAGAGGGTTCGCACAAAGGCGAAGGTCTTGGAAATCAATTCCTCTCTTTTATTCAGAAGGTTGACGCAATTGCGCATATTGTAAGACTTTTTGACGACCCGCACATAAGTCATATTGGAGCTCTAAACCCCGAGAGGGATTTAGATGTTGTTGAGACAGAACTCAAATTGAAGGATTTGGAGATATTGAGAAAGAGGATGAAATCCATCGAGAAAAAGGCACATTCTGGCGATAAAGAGGCACGGGAAGAATTCAATATACTCAATCTGCTGGAAAAGAAAATTTCTAACAATGACTGGGTGAAGGTTAACACTTTATCTGAGGAAGAAAAAAGTGCTGCTCGTAGGATTGGACTTATCTCAGTGAAGCCTGAGATGGTTATTGCTAACGTTGATGAAACAATGCTGAAAAAATCGAGTGATAAACTTAATGAATTAAAAAAATATTCTTCAAGCAAAAAAATGGAAGTAATACCAGTCTCTGCAAAGATTGAAGAAGAGTTAAGGGAACTCCAGAACGAGGAAAGAAACCAGTTTCTTTTAGAATACGGTATTGAGAAAGGAAGTCTTGAAAGACTCATACTTGAAGGATATAAACTCCTTAACCTCATAACATTCTATACATTCAATGAAAATGAACTCCGCGCCTGGACTCTTCAAAAAGGCGACTCTGTTCTTGATGCTGCTTCAAAGGTGCATACAGATATGGCAAAAGGATTTATAAAGGCAGCGGTTATTCCGGCTGAAATATTCCTCGAGCATAAGTCAATCAAGGATGTCAAAGAAAAGGGGTTTCTTCGCATAGAGGGGAAAGACTGTATAGTCAACGACAGGGATATTATATACATACACTTCAAGTGATGGAGGACATGAGACATAAGACATTAGACATTGGACTTACACATTTCTTGAATAGTAGAGCTCGCTCTGTGCTCTCTGTGGTTAATTTTTTTCTTCTCGCAATCCTTTTATCTGCCTGCACAAAAAAGGATAAACCTCTTCCCCCTGACACCTCTCCCCCTCTTGTAAAACAAGTCGCTTCGTTGGATACAACAAAGTTACTTATATCATTTAACGAATCAGTAAATCCAGAACTTGCAGCTGAAACGATGAACTACTTAATTACAAGTTACGAAACCCTCGATGTTCATTTTGTTGAGATTGACCCTATGAAGATGAATTGTATACTTACCACAGAACCGCAGGAGTCAACCTTTTATGAAATAGATATAAGAAATATCGAAGACTTGAATGGAAATAAGATAAATGATACAACATTCACCTTTCTTGGGATTGGGGTGCAAGTTGATTCATTCCCTCCTACTTTGACAATTATCGAACCAATTGAAGGAGATACCTTATATGGTTTTGAATATTTTGCAGTGAATGCATGGGATAATACTGGTGTAAAAAAGGTCTCTTTTTTCATAAACGATTCCTTGATTGAAACAGACAAAGATTTTCCGTATTATTGCATACTTGATGTCAGGAGTCTCGGAGAAGGTGAGGTTTACACCTTTTATGCTACCGCAGAGGATTACAGTGCAAATAT
>SOKM01000170.1 GCA_004375785.1 Candidatus Cloacimonadota bacterium
AAAAATAAAAAAGCTACCTGGGAGGATATGAAAATGATATTAAAGATACTTGGAAAAGAGATTAAGAAAAAAGTCAACCACAGAGAACCCCATTAGAAAATTCTTTTCTAACGGGGCAGGCACAGAGATTATAGAGAAAAAACAAAAAATAATGTTCACAGGGATTGGAAGAGAATATAAGAGATTATAGAGATATGAAAATTTAAAGATTCCAATCTCTTAAAATCCCTGTTGATAAAAAAGTTGTTTATACTTACATTAGGAGGTTAAGAAAAATGGCTGAAGAGAAGGAACTGCTGAAGGCACCTCCCCAATCGCTCGATGCTGAAGCAGCAGTTCTGGGTTCCATGCTTTCAGAGCGAGAGGCTTGCGATACTGTGCTTTCAATAATAACCGATGATGAAATCTTTTATCTGGATATTCACAGGAAGATTTTTAACGCTATTGTTGCATTGGAACAGAGCAATAGACCAGTTGATATACTCACACTGTCTGATGAACTAAAAAAAAGGGAACAGCTTGAAGATATTGGTGGTCTTGAATATATGCAGAGGCTTCATGAATCTGTCGTGACTACGGCAAATGTAGAATATTATGCAAGAATCGTTCTTGAGAAATATGTGCTCAGACGACTTATAAGCATCGCAAATCAGATTATACAGCAGAGTTATGAGGAATCACTTGAAGTTGACGAGCTGCTCGATAAAGCTGAACAGTTAATATTTAATATCCATTATACGGGCAAGAAAAAGGACCTTATCAAGGTCAAAGATATTCTTAGTGACACCGTTGAAAAGATAGATGAATTGGCAAAACGCGAAACTCGTATTACTGGTATTGAGTCGGGAATAAGAAAACTCGATGATATGACAGGAGGATTTCAAAAAGCCGATTTTGTCGTAATTGCTGGAAGACCCTCAATGGGCAAGACCGCATTTGCCCTTAATATTGCCCTTAATACTGCAATTGAGAGGAATATCCCGGTTGGTTTTTTTAGTCTTGAAATGTCTCAGGAACAGCTTGTTCAGAGGATGCTTGCAATGAAGGCACGCGTTAACCTCAACAGGTTAAGAACAGGGTACCTTTCCAATGAAGAATGGGGTAAACTTACTGGTGCAGCAGGTAAGTTGTATGAAGCCAATTTATATATCGATGATTCTGCTCGTCTTACCCACCTTGAACTCAGGGCAAAGGCAAGAAGATTAAAATCCAAGGTAGATGTTGGTATTATCTTTGTTGATTATCTGCAACTGTTGGATGTTGCCGGAAAAGGCAGGACTGCAGAGAGCAGACAACAGGAAGTTGCAATTATATCCCGTTCCCTGAAAGCTCTTTCAAAAGAACTAAATATTCCCATAGTTGCTCTTTCCCAACTTTCCAGAGCTCATAAAACCCGTGCGTTTCAAAAACCACTCCTTTCAGACCTCAGAGAATCGGGTGCTATCGAACAGGATGCCGATGTTGTTATCTTTATATATAGGAAATTGGAAGCCGAATCCAAAGAGGAAAGGGGGGCTGCAGAGATTATCATAAGGAAGCAGAGGAACGGACCCATAGGTACTGTTAAAGCCACATTTCTCGAAGATTCTGCAACCTTTGAAAATTACCGTGAGGTTGGGGGGGAACCTTTTTGATAATTACAGCAATAAAATCCTTCCTCTCCTATGTGGGAGGAGTATTCATTATTCTTATAGAGGGAGTAAAGAATTTCCACAGGGCACCGAAAAGTTATAAATTGATTCTGAGCCAGATTCTCTCTATGGGTATATCCTCTCTCCCAATCGTTATACTCGTATCTGTATTTGCTGGAATGGTTACAGCTTACCAGGCAGTATTTCAGACAAAAGCTTATGTCCCCGAATTATATGTTGGGATGGGTGTTGCTAAAGCAGTATTGATAGAATTGGGACCTATGTTAACTGGACTTATAGTTGCGGGAAGGGTCAGTTCATCTATAGCGGCTGAGTTAGGAACGATGCGGGTTACAGAGCAGATCGATGCACTTGAAATTATGGGAATAGACCCGGGAAGATACCTTGTAATGCCAAGAATTTTTGCAGGGATTATTATATTGCCCGTTCTTACAATTATTGCAGAGTCTATTATGATTTTCGGCGGAATGCTTGTTACAGTATTAGACATTGATATATCACTCTCTATATTCCTGAGAGGCGTTAGAACTAATTTCGTTGCGCTTGAGCTTTGGGGTGGCCTTATTAAATCAGTTATATTTGGATTTTTAATCGGCCTTATGGGCTGTTATCATGGTTTTCGTGCAAAGGGTGGTGCAGAGGGTGTTGGGCAGGCAACAACAAGAGCTGTTGTTTCATCTATGGTGCTCATCCTGATTTCTGATTATTTCATTGCAAAATGGGTGTTTTAATGATAGGTTTAAAAGGTTTATGGATAAGTTTCGGGGATAACGAGGTACTCAAGGGACTGGACTTAAATATTGAGGAAGGAGAGACAGTTGTTGTAATTGGACAGAGTGGGTGCGGAAAAAGCGTGCTCTTAAAGACCATTGTTGGGCTCATTTCTCCAGATGAAGGAGAAGTTATCATAGATAATATCTCATTAAAGAATATATCGAGAAGAGAACTTTATGAGATAAGGAAAAAAATTGGAATGGTCTTTCAAAGTTCCGCACTCTTTGATTCACTCAGTGTCTGGGAGAATATAGGTCTCGGTTTCATTGAGCATTTCAGGATGCCACGAAAAGAGATAATGAGAATTACAAGAGAGAAACTGATGCTGGTTGGGCTCCCAGATGTTGAGGATAAGTATCCTGCTGAACTCTCGGGCGGTATGAAGAAAAGGGTTGGGATTGCAAGGGCTATTGCTATGGACCCTGATTTTGTGCTTTATGACGAACCCACTGCTGGACTTGACCCAATAATAGCGGATAGAATAAACAATTTAATAATAGAATTACAGAAAAAATTAAAAATAACCACTATTGCTGTAACTCATGATATCATCAGTGCCTATAAGATTGCAGATAGGATTGCAATGCTTTACGATGGAAAGATTATTTTCGATGGAACACCAGAAGAGGTTCAGAGCACAGATAACCCTTATGTGCAACAGTTTATTGCTGGTGAAGGAGAAGGCCCAATTTCTGGAGGGATATAATGAAATCAAAAAATCTTGAATTAAAGGTTGGTTTCTTTGTTATAATTGGCATTATAATTTTACTCTTTGGTTATCTATGGTTCAGGCAAATAAACCTGAGAAGGACAGGTTATGAAATAACGATTAATTTCAATGATGCAACAGGCTTGAAAAGCGGAGACCCTATTTTGGTACTTGGTGTGGAAAAGGGTAAGGTGCTTTCCATTAAACTTATCAAAAACAGTGTTTTCGTACTCTGTTATATTGAACATGATGTTATATTGAAAAAAGATGTGATGGCAGCTCTAAAGGATGTTGCATTAATCAGTGGTACAAAATTTATTAAACTTAAACCTGGTAATGATGAAGAACTCCTTGATATTTCCAAACCCTTTAAAGGCAAAGGTGCGCCCTCATTTTCGCTTAGTGAACTTGGCGATATCCTTGACCCGATAAGGGAGATTGCAGAGAAAATTAGCGGGGAAGAAATAGAAAAAACTCTGGAGAATATAAATATTGCTTCGCAGGAACTCGTTGGATTAATAAGAGAAAATAGAGCAGGAATAAAGAGGACTGTTAAAAATGCAGAGAAGGATTTAAAGAAAATTGCAGATGCAGCTGATAGATTTTCAGAAAGCCTTGAGCTGCTGTCGCAATTTCTGAATGATATAAATGAAGGGGAGGGAACGATGGGAAAACTTATGAAGGATGAGAAACTTTACGATGAACTGGAGGCAACCTTAAAGGAAACAAAGGAGCTTATAAAGGATATAAAGAAAAACCCGAAGAAGTATATAAATGTGAGGATATTCTAAGGTACGCAAATTGGACAAGTTGGCAGATAGAATAGGGGATGTAGGATGTATGATGTAGGATGACAGAAGGCAAAGGATAAAGGTTAAAGGATAAAGTGAAGATAGGGGATGTAGGATGTACGATGGAAGGTAGAGTATTAGAGTATCAGAGAATCAGAACACCAGAACATCAGAACACCAGAACATCAGAACACAGGAGGATAAAGCACATAACAGTCGTAGAGGACGCAACAACTAAATAAACTAAACAAACTAAATAGATTAAATAAACGATATTAACGAATGCAACGAGATAATCTATGAGTAAAGAAGAAGTTTTTTACTTCGATTAGTTTGATTGGTTGAAGGAATTAGAAAGAGTATCTGTGTATATCTGTGGCGAAAGATGCAACAAATAGAAAATGGCAAAAAGAGGTTCAATTGGTTGAATTGATGTTAACCGTGTAGTAACCGTGGCAAAAAAGAATGAAGAAAGATAAGGTAACGTTTGTTTGTCAGGGGTGCGGATATTCATCACTTAAGTGGATGGGAAAATGCCCAAACTGCGGTGAATGGAACAGTTTTGTGGAGGAGAGGGTTGTCGCTTCAAAGAAGAGGGGAATGGCTCCATCCGAACCCGTTAAACTTAATGAGATTAAAAGTGATAAACAGAGTAGATGGGTTGCAGGTATTTCTGAATTTGACAGAGTTCTTGGTGGAGGTATCGTTCCCGGGACTATTATCCTTATCGGTGGCGAACCAGGTGTAGGAAAATCAACACTCCTCCTCGATATTTCATCCAACCTTGCCAGAGGAGGGAAAAGGATTCTCTATGTTTCAGGAGAAGAATCCGTATATCAGATTGGGTTAAGGGCTAAAAGATTGGGTGTAGAGACGGAAAACCTTTTTCTTCTCTTCGAGACTTCTGTAGAAAACATTATAGAATCGATTAAGAAAGTTCATCCATCCATAGTTATTGTGGATTCCATACAGGCGATATTCGATGCTGATATTGGCTCCTCTCCTGGTTCTGTAAGTCAGGTAAGGGAATGCACCTCAAAATTGACAAAGGTAGCAAAAGAGAAAGAAATTGCTCTATTTCTTGTTGGACATGTAACAAAGATTGGTATGATTGCCGGTCCCAGGACACTCGAGCATATGGTAGATACAGTGCTCTATCTGGAAGGCGACAGAACGCAATCTTTTAGAATACTTCGTGCTGTAAAGAACCGATTTGGTTCTATCAATGAGATAGGTGTTTTTGAGATGGCAAAAAATGGTCTCGTGGAGGTAAAGAATCCATCTATGATTTTTCTCGACGAGAGAGGGTTTAATACGTCTGGTGCTGTTGTTGTTTCCACGATTGAAGGGACAAGACCCATTCTTGCAGAGGTTCAGGCACTTGTTTCTCCGACAAGATACCCCGTGCCGCAGCGTGTAATTGTTGGCAGTGATTACAAAAGATTTTCCATACTTCTTGCTGTTCTTGAAAGGAGAGCGGGTTATAATCTCGGAGGTTTTGACGTCTTTTGTAATGTTGTTGGCGGATTGAAAATACTCAATCCATCGGCAGACCTTGGACTTGTGGTTGCAGTTGCCTCCAATTTTGACGACCGTCCCTGTAATAATGGAACTGTTGTAATCGGTGAGATAGGTCTTGGAGGCGAGGTAAGGGCAGTAACGCAGATAGAACGGAGGGTTAAAGAAGCTGAACGGCTGGGGTTTACAAGATGCATAATTCCTATCGCTAATCAGAAAGGATTGAGTATAGTTAACATTAAAACGATAGGTGTAAAAAATCTAAAAGAAGCAATCGAGAAGTCGATTGGAAATTCTTGAGCCCTGAACAAGGAGTCTAAATTGCCTTTTCTTATAAAGAAGCATTCTGATTATCTCCTTCCATCAAGCGAAGCAATAATTGACGGTCGTATTTTAATGGTGCTACGAACCGGTTTTATTACTGGAACTATCGTTTTACCACAGTTTCTCATAGATTATATCAAACGACTGGCATCTTCTGCTAAAGCGAATGTTTCTGCTAAAAGGGGAGATATGGTGATTGAAACGCTTATAAATGAGCAAGGTTTCAATGTGGTGATAGATAAAACAAACCCGAAGGGTTTAGAAGGTATCAGTAGAAAGCTCGTTCGGCTTGCCATATTAAAAAACTACAGGCTTCTCGCAGTAGACCAAGAACTTGAGCCTTTTGTAAAGATACTAAAACTCAAGATTCTAAAATTGAAAGAACTTGGAATGGCATTAAAACAGGTTTTCTTCAAGGGAGACATTCTGAGTGTAAAACCAGTTAAAAGGGGAAAATATACAGGAGAAGGTGTAGGATACCTTGATGATAACAGTACTGTTATCATAGAGGGAGCTTCAACATCTCTTGGGAAAATAATAAGATGTGAAGTTGTCAGTGTGCTTGATCTTCCGACAGGAAGGATGATATTTACAAAAATTGAGCAGTAGGAACAGGTTTCACCTGCGATAAGACAGAAACGGAGATACGTCCAGCCTCACAGGTAAATATCGCAACCAAGAGGTTGCTCCTACAATGGAAAAATAGGAATGAATATAAGGATAGGTTTTGGATACGATATTCACCGTCTCTCGCTCGGTAGAGAGCTTTTTCTTGGAGGGATAAAAATCCCTTCAGGTGTTGGTCTTGAGGGACATTCCGATGCAGATGTTGTTCTTCATGCCATATGTGATGCAATTCTTGGAGCAATTTCACTTGGTGATATTGGTGAGCATTTTCCTGATACCGATGAGAAAATGAAGAATATAAGAAGCACGCTTATTGTCGAAGAGGTTTTAAAAATGGCATCCTTTGAAGTACTGAATGTTGATACAACAATTGTTGCAGAGACTCCTATTCTATCACCATATAAAGAGAAAATAAGAGAGAGTATTGCCAGAATACTCTGTGTTGGGAAGGAACGGATTTCTGTTAAGGCAAAAACAAATGAAGGGCTCGGTCCCATTGGAGCAAAGAAGGCTATTGCCTGCTTTGCAGTGGTCTTACTAAAAATCCTATAGATAGGATTTTATGATTACTCGGATTACAAAAGCAGATTACATTGATTTCTTAAAACAAAACCTATACCTTATATTAGATGTTAATCTGTGTAATCGTTTTATAAAATCTGTGAAATCAAGTTAATAAACATTAACTTAGGAGGTGGATAATGAAATTTTTAACTTATTTTCTTCTACTCGTAATTATTGGTCTCGGAGGTTACAGCACATTTTTCTACATCACTGAATACAAACCTCTGAACCAGGCTGTAGAAGGTCTTAAAAAAGAAAATCGAACGTTAACTGGACTTGTGGCAAAACTTAAGAAAGCAATAGAAGAAAAAATGGATAGTGTGACAGGTGATAGTTATAAAAAAAATATTATAGAGGGTTTGAGTAAAATATCAACAGAGGAGAGCTTTGAGATAAGGAGAGCAGAAAAAGGTGTAGAAATAAGCCTTCCTGGTCTGAGATTGTTCAATCCCGGAGAGGAAAAATTGAGCAGCGAGGGTTTACTTTTACTCGCGAAGCTTGGTAAAATACTGAAAAATGCATCTACCGGGGAGATAAAGATTGAAGGGCATACAGATAATACAAAAATAAGCGGTGATTTATTAAAAAAGTTTCCAACGAACTGGGAATTATCCGTAGCAAGGGCTGTAAATGTTGTCCGACACCTCCAGGAGGAAGTTAAAATTCCACCTGAAAGGCTATCCGTAGTTGCTTATGGACAGTATCGCCCAATTTTCCCAAATAATACAGAAGAACACAGACAGAAGAACAGAAGGATTGTAATTGTTCTTGAAGTACCAAAGGGAGAAATGGAGAAGAAGACAGACACAGAGGTTGAAGAGAGAGAAACGAGAGAAGAGGGAGAAGATAGTAAGGAGTAAGGAGAAATCAGAGTATCAGAGTACTAGAATATCAGAGTACCAGAGGAGAGAAGAGGGAGAAATCAGATAAGTGAAGAGAGAAGAGAAAAGATAGTAGGCAGTAAGGAGTAGGGAGAAATCAGAGTACCAGAGTATCAGAGTACCAGAAGACAGAGTAGGCAGAAGGATAAAGGATAAACAGGCGCTTCGCTGTGGATGAACGAACTAAACGATTTAAACGAAGGTAGCCGCAGGCTTTAGAGGTTGTGCCAAAATGTGAATTTTTGCATGGTAGCCGCAACCTTTAGGTTGCGTAATTCATTGTATTATAAGAAGTTAAGTTCGCAGGCTAAAGCCTGCGCCTACCTAAAAACGGTATTTTGGCACAGTCTCTTTAGCCTGCGTGGGTGAATGATGGAACGTGTACTTATTAGTTCCTGCCTTTTAGGACTGAAGACAAGGTTTGACGGTAAGGATTCTTTTGACACACTACTGACAGGGATAGAGAAGAGATATATTCTAATTCCGGTATGTCCCGAACTTCTTGGTGGATTGTCTGTTCCGAGAGAACAAGCGACAATCGAGAAGAAGGATGGATGCGGATTCTGGGAGGAAAATATACCTGTTGTGCTCGAGGTAGGCAAAGATATCTCACAGAGTTTCAGAAAGGGTGCTCTTTTGACGCTTGATTTTGCAAGATTTCTGAACGTCAAGAGGATAATATTGAAAGACGGCAGTCCATCCTGCGGGGTCTTCACAACAAATTCCTCTTTTAAGAAAATAAGAGGCATCGGTGTGACCGCATATCTATTGAAGAAACATGGTTTTTTGATAGATACAATTGAATCGTTTCTCGAGAGTAATTTTTAACCCTGTAGCGTCGGGGTTTGGAAACCCCGCCCTGTTAATTTTGTTTTTTTTCTTGACTTTTCTGAAAAGAGGATGTAAAATAAAAAAAATAGAGAAAAGAAATGAAAGAGAAACTTCTTTTTATCCCTGAAATTTCTAAAAAGGAAAAGAGCGAGTGAGATTTAGAACAAAGATTATACTCTATATAAATATTCTTCTCTTTGTTTTTATGATGAGCCTTGCAGCAATACTTGTTCATCTCCGTTCAAAGGAAATAAGGTCTGAGATAGAAAAAGATGCAAAGACATTTGCAAGCCTGACTGCAGGACAGTTATGCGAAGCATACGAAAACTATTACGAATCAGGATATTTTAAATTTAAGCAACTCGTTCTCAGCCTTCTCGATCTCGACAGGGAGCTTGTAAGGGTGGCAATCTATACAGCTGACGGAGAGAAGGTTTTTGATTCTGAAGAGTTCAAGGGGAAAGGAATCGAGAAAATAGGGGGAGAAACGAAATATTATGATATGATTTTCCCTTATCTTGAGCCACAGGGTTGGCACAGGTATTCGGTCCAATATTTTTTTACTAAAGAGTATTTAGCGAAAAGGCTTTTTGTTTTACGCCTGGTTATCTTTTCTGTAACCTTTCTCTCCGTTCTGCTCACATCATTTATCTTTCACTTCCTCATCAGGGCAGTAACAAAACCACTTGTAAAACTAACAGATGCTGCAAAGGAGATAACAAAGGGAAATTTTGATACAAAAATAGAGTTAAGCGGAAAGGATGAGATTGGAATTCTTGCAAAGACTTTGAAGGAGATGATGAACAGAGTAAAGAAAGATATGGAGACCCTTGAGTTCCAAAAAAGGATACTATCCGATGCAAACGCAGAGTTGAAGAGGCTTAACGATTTGAAATCGCAGTTTCTTGCGAGTGTCTCGCATGAACTTATGACACCATTAACCTCTCTAAAAGGTTACATAGAGTATATCTACCAGGAGAAACTGGGTCCCTTGACTCCAGGTCAAAAAAGAGGGCTTGAAGTGGCAAATCGAAATCTCAAAAGGCTTAAAAATCAGATAAAGAATCTGCTTGACTTTTCAAGCTTTGAAGCAGGCAAGGTAGAACTTTCGCTTACCCCTTTTCACATTAAAGGTATTGTTAAGGAAGTAATGACAAACCTTGATGCGAGGTTTAATGAAAAAGAGATTATCTATAAGGAAATTATCCCATTGAATCTTCCACCTGTGATTGCTGATAGAGAAAGAATAATTCAGGTTTTAGAAAATCTGCTAACAAATGCTGTAAAATTTACCCCACCCCAGGGGGAAATATCCATCAGTTGTCATAATCTGAATGGTTCAAAAAGAGGAAAGATAGAAGTTTGTGTGGAGGATTCTGGAACAGGAATTCCGAAAATGATGAAGAAAAAAATATTTGATAAGTTTTTTCAGATCGACCCTAAAAGTAAGTACAAGGGAGTCGGGCTCGGTCTTTCCATAGTTAAATCAATACTGGATGCCCATAAAGAAAGTATAATCCTGAAGAGTGAAAAAGGGAAGGGCTCAAATTTCTGTTTTACCCTTCCTGTGTACGAGGGTAGAAGTAGATGAAGAAAAAAGTGCTTATTATTGACGATGAAAAAGATATTTTAGAGCTTGTCTCTATTATACTTTCTGAAAGCGATATCAGCGTTTATAGAGCAGAAGATGGTCTAAGTGGATTAGAGATTGCAAGAGAGGAGAAACCCGACCTGATCCTGCTCGATATAATGATGCCAGAGATTGACGGCTGGGAGGTTCTGAAGATGCTGAAGGTTGATGAAGAAACCAAAGATATACCTGTGGCAATGCTCACCTGTAAGACAGAAACAAGGGATAAGGTCCTTGGAATTCAGGAAGGAGCAATTGATTATATCACTAAACCGTTTGCCCCTGATGGCCTGCTAACAAAAGTAGAAGAAATCCTCACAAAATAAATGCAAGAAGGTTAACAAATGGCATCTAACAATAATGAAGAAGCAAAGATAAGAAAAGAATGGCTCCAGTTTAAGGGTGCACTCTTTGACCATTCCCTTAATTTTCCAACGATTCCCATTATCATAGATGAAGTAAGAAAAAACATAGAGAACTTCAAGAAGATAGGGATAATATATCTTGATGTTATTGAATCCATTGAGACCATTCATGGATGGCAGAAATTTGACCAGGTGCTTAAACGCATATCAGAAATCATTAAGGACATCCACCTCAATCTCTTGCAGAGGAAAGATTTAATTGCAATGCAGGCTCCAAGAGCAGGAAAATTTATTATCTTTGTTTTCTCCCAAAGCGGTGAAAAAGAGGTCGATAAGTCTTTCATGCAGAATCTTATGGATAACATTCATGAAAAGATTTTTACAAGAACCGAAGACCTGAGAACAAAATACCTTTTTCCAAAAACAATTTGTCATATCGGCTTCGATTTTCTTTACATGGATCCTGTTGTGAGATTTGAAAGGAATCTTTATTCTTCTATGGACAGAGCAAAGGATAATGCTTACAGTCAACCAACAAATTTCTGGAAAAGAAGGAACCAGGAACTAAGAAGAATTATTATAAACAATGATATTCGAACAGTTTTTCAGCCAATACTCAATCTGCAAACAGGGGAAGTGATAGGATACGAAGCCCTAACCCGTGTCGCTTCTGTAGAATTTTTTAATGATGCCGAGACCCTTTTCTCCTTTGCAGTACAGACGGAGATGATTTTGGAACTCGAAAGAATTTGTAGAAAGAATGCTATCAAGATGGTTAAATATGCGCTCAGGAATAAGAAACTCTTTCTTAATGTTTCTGCGAAAGGCGTCCTGGACCCTGAATTTATTGATGGAAGATTCTTGACCGAGATAAAAGATATAGGAAAGTCAGTCGACGAAGTGATTCTTGAGATAACAGAGAGGCTTGCAATCAAGAATCTTAAACTTTTTAAGGATACCGTGAAAAGACTTGAAACATCCGGGTTTTCTGTTGCAATAGATGACGTGGGTGCTGGTTATTCTACCCTTCATACAATTGCTGAACTCAGCCCGGCTTATCTAAAGTATGATATGGCTCTTATAAGAGATATAAATAAACATGCCATAAAGAGGGATTTGCTTGAAAGCCTGATCCCATTTTCGAAGAAGATCAACTCCATAATTATAGCTGAGGGCATAGAAACAAAAGAAGAATTTGAAGTTCTCAGAGAGATGGGTGTTGAATACGGTCAGGGATTCTTCTTTGCAAGGCCGGGGCCCCTTCTAAAGCAAGAGATTTAAACTAAACTTTCCGTGTCAGAAAAAATCATCGTTCTTTCCAGAGAGGTGAGGGAAAAGATAAGGGCTGGTGAGGTTGTGGAAAGGCCCGCCTCTGTTGTTAAAGAACTTATCGAGAATTCAATAGATGCAGGGAGTAAAAGCATAATATGTGAAGTTGAAAGAGGTGGATTGGAAAGAATAAAGGTTACTGATAATGGTATTGGTATGAATCCTCTCGACCTCGAGCTTTCACTTAAGAGGTATGCAACAAGTAAGATTAAGCACATTAGTGACATTTCTCAGATAGAGACACTGGGATTCAGGGGAGAGGCAATTCCAAGTATAAGGGCAGTTTCTGAAATGGTTGTCGAATCAAGAGCAGAAGGCGCAGACACGGGATTTTTAATCAGGGCGCAAGGTGAAGAAATCATTGAGAAGAGACCGCAGCCGAGAAAGGGTGGGACAGCAGTTGATGTCAGGAGACTTTTTTTTAATACACCCGCCAGAAGAAAATTTCTTAAATCTGAATCTATTGAGTTCAGACATATAAAAAGAGTATTTATAGCGCTAGCAATTGAGAATAGAGATATTCAATTTACTCTTTTTAATAATGGTTCTTTGAATCTTGAAATACCCCCTGCAAGCGACATAAAAGAGAGGCTTGAGCATATTCATGAGGGTGATGCAGTTCATAGCCTGCTCTCTTTTTCAAAAAAGAATGATAGGATAAAAATTGGGGGAGTTGTTTCAAAACCTGAGAAAGCACACCCCGGAAGGGATTTTCAATTTATTTTCGTCAACAAAAGATGGATAAACAGTAACCTCATAAGACAGGCAATTTATAAGGCTTATGGGAACAGCCTATGGGGAAAACATCCCGTTTTTGTAATAGAAATATTTCTATCCGGAACTGAAATAGATATTAATGTTCATCCTACGAAAAAGGAAGTGAAATTCAGTAATGGAAACGAGATATTCGAGGCTGTTTACTCCGCTGTAAAGAATGTATTGACCAGCAAGGAGCAATTGCCAGAGCTTGGACAAAGCAAGGTTTTCTTATTCAAAGAAGAGAAAAACCGATATGGGGAGCAGATAGAGCAAACACTTCTACCTATTGAGAAAGCTGAAGAAAGATTTTATAAGGATGAGAAAATTATACCAAAAGGATTCTGGCAACTTCATAATTCTTACATCTTTGCCTCGACAAAAACGGGGTTTATGATTGTTGACCAGCATGCTGCACATGAAAGAATTATATTTGATAGAATAATAAGAAGGAAGGAAGCGATACCACCTCAAATGCTTCTTTTTCCAACAAGTGTAGAGCTGACCATTCAAGAGGAGGAATTTCTTGAGGGGAATATAGAGAACCTCTATGAGCTGGGATTCAGGATCAAAAAATTCAGTGGGAGAACAATCATCGTAGAGGGTATACCTCCGTTTATGAAAAAAATAGATGAGGGAGTGATTCATGAACTTTTTCAAACAATGATAGAAAACATAAGCGGAAAGGAGATTTTTAATGAGATAGCAAAACAGGTTGCCTGCAAATCTGCAATGAAAGCAGGTGAAGAATTGAAGCAGGAGGAAATGAACAGGCTGTTTGACAATCTTTTCGCAACAGATGACCCTTACACCTGTCCTCATGGAAGACCCACAATGCTCAAATTCTCACTTGATGAACTTGAAAAGAAATTCAAGAGAAGATAGAGATAAGAAAAAGTAAAAAGTAAAAAGTGAAAAGGAAAAAGTGAAAAAAACACCACGACAAAGACAAATAATCAATAACCAAAAAATGGAGGATTAATGATTAGAACCAATAAAAATAAGGTCGTTATGATATCTGTTCAGGGAAAGGTTGCGGATCCCTGTAAACGTGCGGGTTCACATAATGTTGATAGTAATGGTGTTCCTTTTCTTCTTCCCGGAACAGGTGGAATAACATACAATGTAAAGGTAGGTGACCCTGCTTTTGGCTGGGCAGGAGACCATATTGAACCAGGTGTTTCCACAATCCTGAATGAGGAAAAAAGGTATGACCCACCAACAAGGGGTTATAATTTCTATGCCTGCGTGGGAAATGAAGCGGTTATTATCACAGGTGATGCTAAACGAACGAAAGGTGTTGTGACCGGGCATCACGGTGGTATAGAGCATGTTTTGATAGATTTTCCAGATAAGGCACTAAAAAAAATGACGATTGATGATAAAATTCTAATAAAAGGTTATGGACAGGGTTTTAAATTGCTCGATTATCCTGATATACATCTCTTTAATCTTGCCCCCAATCTTTTCTTCAAGATGGGAATAACTGAAAGCAGAAAAAAAGGGACAATCAGGGTTCCTGTCGCCCATATTGTTCCTGGTAAACTTATGGGGTCTGGTGTAGGCTCTACATCAATGGGAACAGGCGATTATGATATAATGACAACAGATGAGGCTTTAATTAAGAAACTCGGACTTGATAGGTTGCGTTTCGGAGATTTTGTTGCTATTGCTGACCATGACAATGTTTATGGGAGGAGTTACAGAAAAGGTGCAGTTACAATTGGCATTGTGATTCACTCAGACTGCAGGTTTGCTGGACATGGACCGGGCGTTACAACACTCATAGCATCGTCAAAATCTCTCATAGAACCTATTATAAGAAAGTCAGCGAACATTGCTGATATAATGCGGATAGGAAAGAGAAGAGCCGGGAAATAATAGCAGGCAGTAAAAAGTAAGGAGTAAGCAGACGAGTGAAGAGAGAGAAGCTGGAGAAGAGGGAAAAGGGAAGCGCTCCAATCCCTGTTGAGAGCATCGCAGAGCT
>SOKM01000148.1 GCA_004375785.1 Candidatus Cloacimonadota bacterium
ATCAGGATGTATTATGCCTGTAACAGCCAGTCCGTATTTTAGCTCTTCATCCTCTATACTGTGTCCACCCACAAGGGTAACATCCGCCTCCTTCAGTTTCTTTAACCCCCCCTCAAGAATTTTTCTCAATACATCTATTGAGATTTTTTTCTTTGGGAAGGAGACTATATTAAGCGCAGTTAATGGCTTTCCTCCCATTGCATATACATCGCTGAGTGCATTTGCAGCTGCAATCTCTCCAAAAGAATGAGGGTCATCAACGATAGGAGGAAAGTAATCGACCGTCTGGACGATAGCAAGAGCATCAGTGAGTTTATAGACTCCCGCATCCTCAGCACTTTCAAATCCAGCGATGAGGTTCGGGTCTTTTTTCTGCATAAGGCCGCAAAGAGCTCTGTCCAGGTACCCTGGACCTAATTTTGCCGCTCAACCGGAAAATCGGGTAAATTTCGTTAATTTAATATCTTCTTTTTTCATTGTTTTTCACTCTCTTTTCTAATGAAATTATACAGTGCTTTTCCTGTACGAGAGAAATTACTTGAGGAACGTTTAACAATCCAGAAGTTTCTATCTATCTTTAGACCTTTGACAGGAATCTTTTTTAGAAGCCCCTGTTTCTCCTCATTTCTTATCGTTCTTTCGGAAACAAATGATGCACCAAGTCCAGCCAATACGCCCTGTTTTACAGCCTCTGTACTTCCAAGTTCCATAACTATATCGAGATCTTTTACTAATATGCCTTTTTTTCTAAGTTCTTCTGTCACAGTCATCCTTGTTCCGGAGCTGTTTTCCCTGAAAACAAGTGGTAAGTCTTTCAGTTCATCGAGTTTCAATCGCTTCTTTTTTATAGAAGGATGAGCAATCAGCACAATATGGTCATGGATAAGTTTATGAAATATGAGACCTGCTTTTTTTATCTTGTCACCTACTATACCAAAATCAATCTTTTGTTCGAAAACTTCCTTTATTATCATGCTGGTATCTCTTATCCTCAATGAAAGTTTAAGCCCCGGGTATAGTCTTTTGAATTTCATTAATAACTCCGGGAGTATATAGGTTCCGGGAACGGTGCTTGCACCTATTTCAATATCACCTCTTAAAAGATTATTAACCTCATCTAATATATCCTCTGTTTCTCTGGTAAGTTGCAAAATCTCTTTTGCGTGTTGATAAAGTAACTTCCCTGTATCTGTTGGTGTGATTTTATCTCTTTTGCGATTGAGAAGGATACTTCCGTAATGCTTTTCAAGTTCACGGATATGCGTGCTAACAGATGGCTGCGTGAGATAGAGCCGAACAGCCGCAATAGTGAAACTACCATTTTCAACAACTGCACAGAATGTCCGTAAACATCTTACAATGTCCATACAAGAATATTATATATCAAAAAAATAAATTTGTCAAATAAAAAATATAAATAAGAAAAAAACTACCTGATTGTAATTTAAAGAACAAACAAATTTGCAACAAATATGGGAAAGTCTCAAAATTTTTCCTTGACAAAACCTAATTTTTACCTTACAATTTATAAACAGAAAAGAGAGGAGGTGAAGTGTATAGAAAATAAAAATCTAAACCCTTTAAGAAGGAGGAAGAATGAAGTATTTTTTAATTCCTTTACTACTTATTGCTTCTCTTTGTTGGGCTGAATGGGTTCCACTTAATAATTTCAGCACTTCAGAGGAAATCATTTCAGTCTTAAACCATACAGGGAATGAAATTATTTTCGAGGTATCTATTCCAGGATTTCAAGTCGAGGAAATCGTAGAAAACGGTACGTTCTACCACCGTATTTCCCTTGATACCTATCATGGTATAAGTCTCGAAGTCGGTAAGCCGGAAATTCCTTTACTTGGAGAAAACATCGGTGTTCCTGAGAATTCTCTTGTTAGTTATGAAATCATCGGAATGGAAACAGAATTATTCACAGGATATACCATCTATCCAACTCAGGAACCAACAACCGATAATTCTGAGAACCACCCTTTTACCATAGACAACAATTTCTACACACAGAATCTAAATTTCCCAACCTCTGTTATCTCTCTCTCTGAACCTAAAATATGGAAAGACATCACCATTGTAAACCTTGCCGTATACCCATTTCAATACAATCCTGCAACGAAAGTACTGACCGCGTATAAGAAAGTGAAAATCAGGATAAACATTCAGGGAGGAAACTTAGAAGCAGTACAAATTGCACGCAGATACAATGAGATGTATAGAAAGGGAATACTTAACTTTGACTGGATGAATATAGATGTACGGGAAGCGGATATACATTACCTTGCCATTATTTACGATAGTTTCATAGATGAAGCTGCACCTCTAACGGACTGGTACCGTAAGAAAGGTATAATAATCGATGTTGTCCCATCTTCTACAGCAGGTGCTAGTTCAGCTCAAATTAAGGCATACATCACAACTCATTACAATGCCAATGGTACAGACTATGTGCTTCTTGTTGGGGATGTCGCTCAGATTCCAACATATACAGGATATTCATGCCCTGCCTCTGATGCGTGGTATTCATTTATTTCAGGGGGCGATTACTATGCTGAACTTGCTATAGGAAGGCTATCGGCATCATCCCCGACTGATATAACCGGAATGGTTAATAAAATTCTCAAGTATGATAAAGACCCGCCCCTTAACAACTGGTTAATAAAATCCGTCCTTGTAGCACATAAGGAAAACTATCCAGGGAAATACTCACTATGCAAAAGGCAGATTTACAATTATTCTTACTCCTATTTTACACCTATAATGGATACAATAATGGGAGCACTCTCTGGCAACAATAATGCAAAGGTAGCCGCCGCAATAAACGATGGAAGAAATGTCGTTAACTATCGTGGACACGGCGACACATATATCTGGTGGCAATGGGATTATCTCAACGAACACTGGTCTACTACCAACGTTAATGCACTATCAAATGGTTCTGAAACCCCTATTGTCTTCAATGTTGCATGCAACTGTGGCAATATAACCGTCGGTGAATGTCTCAGTGAATGCTGGATAAGAAAATATCCAGGTGGCGCAGTAGCTTCACTTGGTGCGTCAAATCCATCATATACGATTCCAAATCATGACTACGATAAATACTTCTATAGAGCATACTGCGACTCAACAATATGGAATATTGGCTGGGTAAGTAATTATTCAGCAGCTAAAATAATTCCGATACATGGAAACCTTGCAATAGAAAATACGAAGATGTATCTGTGGTGCGGAGACCCCATGACAGAGCTCTGGACAGCAGTACCCACAAATCTCAATGTATCCCATCCAGCAAATGTTCCACTCGGACCAAGTGATTTCACTGTAATGGTTAGTGATTCTAAGGCACCCGTGGAAGGCGCATTGGTATGCGCAATGAAAGGTTCGGAAACATGGGTTAGTGATTTTACGGATGCAAGCGGTCAGGTTACTCTTAGCATCACCCCCACAACACCAGGAACACTCTATGTAACTGTTACTGCGCATGACTATCTTCCTTACGAAGGTTTTGCACTTGCCAACACAGGTCCATACTGTATATACAGCAGCCACATAATAGATGACGTTACAGGAGGAAATGGGGACGGTGTGATAAGCTCATTTGAAACTATCAGTATGCCCCTCTCACTCAAAAACATAGGCGTGGAATCTGCAAAGGATGTTGTTGCGAACCTGAGATTTGAGGTGGCAAATTCATATATTTCACTCATTGATACCACAGCAGACTTTGGTAACATTCTTCCTGACAGCGTAAAGCAGGGCACACCACCATACTCTTTCAGCGTTGCAGGAAACTGCCCCAATGGTGATACAATAAAATTTGAAATAGAGATTATGGACAGTGCAGGCAACGACTGGCTCCAGACATTCAGCGAGGTTGTATGGAACCCTGAACTGACCTATGAAGGGCTTTTAATTGACGATGCAGGGCAAGCTAACCCAAACGGCATATTGAATTTTGGAGAGACTGCTGACGCTATTGTCTCGCTCAAGAACTGGAATGATTATGCTCATGCTACGGGGCTTACCGCTGT
>SOKM01000197.1 GCA_004375785.1 Candidatus Cloacimonadota bacterium
TTTTTCTTCTCTTCCTTCTTCTTTTCCTTAACAGTCTTTTTTCTTATCAGCCTCGGTCTTCTCCTTTTAGCCTTACCTTTCTCCTTCTTTCCCTCTTTTACTTCAGTAAGAATGAATTCAATGAGTGACATATCAGCACCGTCTCCCTTCCTCTTCCCTGTTTTAATCAATCTAATATTACCACCTGTTCTTTCCTCAAGTTGTGGAACTACTTCACTGAAAAATTTTTTTACAACCTTTTTATCTCCAAGAGCATGAAAAACCCTCCTATGAGAATTAACATCACTCTTTTTTGCAATTGTGATTAATCTTTCTGCAAATTTCTTTGTTTCTTTTGCCTTAGCAGAAGTTGTAATTATTGATTTTCTTAAAATAAGTGCTTTAATGAGATTTTTAATGAGTGCATTCCTGTGTGCCTTATTTCTGCTCAATTTTCTTGTTTTAACCCTGTGCCGCATTTATACCCCCGTTCATTTCTTATTTAGTTTTTTCCCTTTACCTTCTTCTTTATTCGGCTTAATAGGTCTTTCGATTCCCAAATTTGACTCATCGTCTTCAATATTACGAGATTTTTTATACTTACTTATATCCATTCCAAAACTCAAACCATAACTTTTCAGGATATCACTCATCTCTCCCAAGGATTTTTTACCAAAATTTCTGAATTGAAGCATTTCAGCTTCCGTTCTTTGAACAAGATCTCCTAAGGTTTTTATATGTGCTTGTTTCATCACATTATTAGACCTGACAGATAGTTCAAGTTCACTCACATTTATATTCAAAAGTTTTCTAATCTTTTCAACGGCTTTGTCAACTTCTTCAGTCTCTATAACCTCTGGTTCCTCCTCGAATTTAATGAGCAGATTTATATGGTCCTTTAGTATCTTTGCAGCCAGGGCCAAAGCCTCATCAGGTTTAACTGATTTATCAGTCCAGAGTTCAAAAAAAAGCTTTTCATAATCTGTTCGCTGCCCAACCCTTGTTGTTTCAATTCTATAATTTACTTTTGTTACGGGTGAAAAGATTGCATCTAAAAAGATTGTTCCGAGAGGTGCATTGGGGGTTTTAAATATCTCAGATGCAATAAATCCTCTTCCAATATCAGCAACCATGTCAATTTTTAATACTCCTTTCTTATCAGTAATTGTGGCAATATGTTGTTCGGGATTCATCACTTGAATTCCTTCAGTCGCCTTAATCATTCCAGCTTTTACTTCACCCTTTTTCTTGACATCCAGATAAAGGTGCTTCTGTTTTCCATCTCTTATTTGAACCCTGACTTTTTTTAGATTCAGAACTATCTCTGTCATATCCTCAAGGACTCCAGGGAGAACTGAAAATTCATGCATTACACCATCTACATTCACCGATATTATCGCAGTTCCCTGAATGGATGAGAGAAGAATTCGTCTTAAACTATTAGCCAGGGTTACTCCAAAACCTCTCTCAAGCGGTGCAAGAAGAAAACATCCATAGTCATCACTTTGCTTCTCGACTTTTAACTCTTTTGGCATCTTGAGAGACAATAACTTCATCAGAATGCCTCCTTATTTTGAATAAAATTCAACAATTAGTTGTTCCTGAATTGGTATCTGAATATCTTCTCTTGCAGGAAAATCAATGACTTCACCTTTGAATTTTTTTGCATCAAGGGATAACCAGCGAGGGATTTCACCTGTTGCTCTCTCTTCGAGGGTTTCCTTTACGAATTTAATCTTCCTACTTTTTTCCTTGACTGAAATCACATCACCCTTTTTTACTAAATAGGATGGAATATTAACCTTCTTTCCATTAACCTCAATATGCGAATACCTTACAAAATGACGTGCCTGTGCTCTTGAGTTTGCAAAACAAAGACTGTAAACAACATTATCAAGTCTTCTTTCAAGAAGTGAAAGCAGTAGTTCTCCTGTAACACCCTTTTTCTTTTCTGCAATCTGGAAATATCTTTTGAATTGTTTTTCAAGAATACCGTAGAATCTCTTCGCTTTCTGTTTCTCTCTCAGATGAACACCGTATGCCGACTCCTTCCTTGCAAATCTCCTTGAATAACCGCCAGGAGGAGAAAACTTTCGCTCAGGAGCAAGAGCACATTTCTCACTTAAACATCGTGAGCCTTTTAAGAGGAGTTTTTGTTTCTCCCTTCTACATAGTTTACAAACTGGCCCTAAATATCTCGCCATTTATTTTCCTCCTCATTATCAAACCCTTCTTCTTTTGGGTGGTCTGCATCCGTTATGTGGAATTGGAGTAACATCCTTTATCAGAGTAACCTTCAAACCATTCGCCTGAAGTGAACGAATTGCCGCTTCTCTGCCAGAGCCGGGTCCCTTTATCCAGACCTCTATTCTTCGAACACCAAGATGTAAAGCCTCCTTTGCTGCCTGTGCAGCGCATAGTTGTGCAGCAAAAGGTGTGCTTTTTCTTGAACCCTTAAAACCTGCTTTACCAGCACTAGACCAGGTAAGGGCATTCCCTTTCCTGTCTGTTATTGTTACAATTGTGTTATTGAATGATGCATGGATGTGTGCAATCCCCGTTGCCTCAACACCTTCTCTTTTCTTTTTATGCTGTTTTGCTTTCTTTGGTCCGGGCGTCATATTCTATTCTCCTCCTAACTTTTTTACTTCTTTGCCATCGATTTCCTCTTTAATGCAATTGTAGCCTTCTTTGGTCCCTTTCTTGTTCTTGCATTTGTACTCGTCCTTTGCCCCCTCACAGGCAATCCTTTCTTGTGCCTTATCCCCCTATAACTCCCTATTTCTATAAGACGTTTAATATTATTTGAAATTTCAGCTCTAAGCGTACCTTCCACTATATAATTATTTTCTATCTCTTTCCTGATACGCTCTATCTCTTTTTCATCAAGATCCTTTGCCTTTTTATCAGGATTAATATCCGCGACAGAGAGGATATTTGCTGAAGACGAGTATCCAATTCCAAAAATGTAAGTCAAGGCAATCTCTATTCTTTTATTCTTGGGCAGGTCAACTCCTGCAATCCTTGCCAAAGAAACCTCCTTTATACTTCAGTGGTTAGTGGTTAGTGTTTGGCACTTGGCACTTACCACTGCCTTATTTATCCCTGTCTCTGTTTATGTTTGGGGTTTTCGCAAATTACTCTGATTCTGCCCTTTCTTTTTATTATCTTACAGTGCGGGCATATTTTTTTTACTGACGCTCTAACTTTCATCTCATAACCCTCTATTTATATCTATAAACAATTCTTCCTCGTGTCATATCGTATGGCGAAAGTTCCAATGTAACCCTATCACCTGAAAGTATTCGTATATAATGCATACGCATCTTTCCGGAAATATGAGCCAATAACATATGACCCGAATCAAGTTTCACCCTGAACATTGCATTGGGAAGTGTTTCCACAACTGTCCCATCAACTTTTATGTTTTTACTTTTCATCGCCCTCCTTTATTATTTAGTCTTTTCTTGATTAAACTTTCTATCTATATGCTTTTTGACAAGTCTCCATATTCCATCCTCATTAGCATCGGAATTAATATTAACAAGTACCTCTTTTTTACTGTAAAATTTTTTTACAGGGGCAGTCTCCTTTTCGTATACTTGAAAACGATTTTTCACAATCTCTGCCCTATCATCTTCTCTCTTCGCAAGAATTGAACCGCATCTATCACAGATATTATGAGAAATTGGTGGAGCTGTTCCGAGGTTATAAACTGCCCCACAGCGGGGACATATACGTCTCTGCAATAATCTCTCGCTCAGTATAGAAAAAGGAATATCAAAGTAAAAAACAAGAGCTATCTTTTTGTTTACAGAATTAAGAAATTCGTTAAAATCTCGAGCCTGATTGATATTTCTTGGAAACCCATCAAAAATTATGTTTCTTCTCCCTTTCCTACTAACAAATTCCCTTTTTACCATTTTTAATACAAGACTATCTGGAACAAGTTTCCCTGTTGCAAGATACCTCTTTGCTTTCTTTCCAATATTATCCTCTCTTTTAATCGCTTCTCGGAACATATCACCTATAGAAATCTTATAAAAACCAAAATTTTTACGAATCAGTTCTGCCTGCGTCCCCTTTCCTGAACCAGGAGGGCCAAGCAAAACAATTATCATTATTATCTACGCCTTCCTCTTATCTTTCCTTTCTTTAGGAAACCTTCATAATGTCTCATCATCAACTGAGCCTCTATCTGTTGAACTGTATCGAGCAGAACCCCAACAGTAATCAGAAGGGATGTGCCTCCAAAATAAAAAGGAACCTTAAAATGGACTATCAGGTACATAGGGAGGATTGCAACGATTGCAAAAAAGATAGCACCAGGAAGTGTTATTCTTGTAATAATCCTGTCTATATATTCCGATGTCTTGGCTCCCGGTCTCTTACCTGGAATAAAACCACCGTATTTTTTCATATTATCCGCAAGGTCTGTTGGATTAATGACAATAGCAGTATAGAAATAAGCAAATACTACAATAAGGACACCATACATAATATTATATAACCAGTAACCTGGTTGAATATAAGCCATAATATTTTCCACCCATCCAGTCTTTGGAAAAAATTGAACAAGGGTAGTTGGAAGCATTATAACAGATTGAGCAAATATAATAGGTATCACCCCTGCGGAATTAACATTTAGAGGGATAAAAGTGCTTTGACCACCATATATCTTTCTTCCTACTACTCTTCTTGCATATTGAACAGGTATTCTTCTCTGCCCCTGAGTAATAAAAACAACTGCAGCTGTTATCAGAACCACAAAAATTAAAAGAACTATATAGAAAAAGGGACCGTGAATACCAGATTTTAACAGTCGCCAGGAAGTAATTGCATCATTGGGATACCTCGCGACTATTCCAATCATAATTATCAATGAAATCCCATTTCCAATTCCCTTCTCTGTTATCTGTTCACCAAGCCACATAATGAAGATTGTTCCAGAAACCATTGTCAGGACGCTTATCAATCTAAAACTTATACCAGGGTTAACCACAACTCCCGGACCCAGGTTTTCAAGGAAAATACTGATGCCAAATCCCTGGATTGTAGCTAAAATAACCGTTCCATATCTTGTATGTTGAGTTATCTTTCTTCTACCTTCTTCACCTTCTTTTTGAAGTCTCTGATAGTAAGGAATTACCGCACCAAGAAGTTGAAGTATAATAGACGTAGAAATATACGGCATTATGCCAAGTGCGAAGATAGTCGCCCTACTCAAATTTCCTCCACTGAATATATCATACAGTCCAAGCAATGTCCCTTTGAGTTGCTGAAATTGCTGAAGCAGCATATTAGCATCTATTCCGGGAAGTGTAATATGACCACCTATCCGGTAGACTACAAACATACAGAGCGTAAAAAGAAGCTTACGCCTTAGGTCCGGAATCTTAAATATATTTAATAACTTTTCAAGCACCTGTTATCTCAACCTTTCCACCATTGTGGGTAATAATTTCTATAGCCCCCTTACTGAAAGAACTTGCTTTTACAGTAAGGTTTCTTATCAGATGTCCATTTCCAAGAATCTTTACAGGCAGGTTTTCTTTCTTTACAAGTCCCTCTTTCTTTAGTTGAACTACATCAACAATCGTTCCATCCGCAAAACGATTCAAATCCTTAACATTAACGATCTGTAAAACCTTCTTCTTTCGATGCCCCATTCCTCTTTTTGGTACCCTTCTCTGAAGAGGCATCTGACCACCTTCAAACCAGGGATAAGTTTTCGAACCAGAGCGACTTCTCTGTCCTTTAGAGCCTTTACCACAGGTCCCACCATGACCGGAGGAAGAACCTGTCCCAAGTCTTTTTTTTCTCTTTTTTGCACCTTTTGGAGGTGTGAGTTCATTAAGTCTCATTGTTCTTACCATTATTTTTCTTTTTCACTCCCAGGTCAATTTTTTCTTTTCTATCATCCTCTAATTTCTTTTCCTTCCTGATATTCTGAGGTTTGGATTTCTTTACCTGGGGCTTCACTTCTTTTTCTTCAATCTCTTCGACAACAAGCAGGTGCCTAATTTTTCTAATCATTCCTCTTATCTGAGGTGTATCGTCTTTTATAACTGTTCCGTTTAATTTTCTTATACCGAGTGCTTTCAGAGTTCCTTTTTGATCAAATGCTCTTCCAATTGCACTTCTAACCTGCCTTATCCTCAACTTCTTTGCCATAGTGTCCTTACCTCTCTTGGGTCGTTTCACTCTTCACTTTTCACTCTTCTCTCTTTACTCTTTACCTCCACTTTTTTCCCTTTCTCAGATACTTTCTTTTCTATTCCACGACGCTTAAACACCCAATCAGCATCCTTTAACTTGAGCAATCCATCAAGGGTTGCATAGACCAGATTAATAGCAGTATTTGAGCCGAGTGATTTTGTAAGAATGTCCCGAATTCCAGCATACTCAAGAATTGCCCTGATCTTATTTGTTGCGATAATACCTGTACCTTTTGAAGCAGGTTTCATAAACACTTTACTTGCACTGCATTTACCAGTCACCTCATGATAGATGGTACCATCTATCACACCAATCTTTGTGATATTCTTTCTCGCATTCTCAGAAGCCTTCTTGATCGCATCGGCAATTTCTGGTCCTTTTCCATGCCCCACACCAACATACCCTTTCATATCACCGACAACCACTATCGAAGAAAATCTAAATCTTTTTCCTCCCTTTACAACTTTTGATATCCTGTTTATATAAACGACTGTTTCCTGAAGGTCCAAATCCTGCACATTTACTCTTTCCCTTCTTTTCAAACCAACCATCTTTTCAAGATTCATTAAAACTTAAGACCTCCTTCCCTCGCTCCATCAGCAAGTGCTTTTACTCTACCATGATATTTGTAGCCAGCTCTATCAAAAACCACAAAATTAACTTTAACTTCCTTACATTTTTTAGCAAGGAGTAAACCTACAATTCTCGCTCTCTCTGTTTTTGTCTTAGCGTCACTATGTTCCTTGATCTCTTTTGAAAGTGTTGAAAAGGAAAAGAGTGTTTTACCTGCATCATCGTCAACTATCTGTGCATAGATATGATTGAGGCTTCTTGTAACAACCAATCTGGGTCTCAAAGAGTTCCCTCGTACTTTTTTATTTATCCTCCTGTGTCTCTTTTTTCTTTTGAGTTCCTTACTTCTATCTTTTTTCATCTCTCTTTTAGATAGCAACCTTTCCTGCTTTTCTCCTTACCCTTTCATCTTTATATCTAATACCTTTACCTTTATAAGGCTCTGGTTTTCGAAATGCCCTTATTTCTGCAGCCACTTCACCTACACACTCTTTATCAATTCCTTTAATTATTATTCTGTTATTCCCTTCAACTATAAAATTAACTCCTTCCACTTTTTTGTAAAGAATGGGATGCGAGAAACCAAGCAAAAGGTTTAAATCTTCCCCCTTCAGTTCTGCCTTGTACCCCATCCCCTCAACAATAAGTTCTTTGGTAAATCCTTCCGTTACACCGATGACCATGTTCATAATTACCGAACGTGTTGTTCCAAACAGAGCCCTATGAAATTTTTCATCTGACTTTATTATCACGGTTATCTTCTTATCATCAAACTCTAAAAAAATGTCAGGGTGAATAACTTTCGTTAGAGCGCCCAGTGGTCCTTTAATGGTAAGTCTATTATTTGCCAATAAGGTTGTAACACTATCTGGAATCAAAACCGGTTTTTTACCAACTCGTGACATTAAAACCCCTCTTTTTACCAAACATAACAGAGAACCTCTCCTCCTACACCAAGTTTTTTTGCATCGCTGTCCGTAACAACTCCCTTGGATGTCGAAACTATAGCGATCCCATATCCATTCAGAACAATGGGAATTTTTTCCTTTTTCACATACTTTCTTAGACCTGGCTTGCTAATACGCTTTATTCCACGAATCACGCAATCACCATATGAATCATATTTCAACCTAATCTCTATTTCGCCCTGTTTTGAATCTTCGGCAAAATTGAAATCTTCGATAAAACCAGTATCCTTCAGTATCTTTGAAACAGAAAGTTTTAGTTTGGAACCAGGAATTCTTACAATTTTATGACCTGCATTCCCTCCATTCTTAATTCTAATTAACAGATCACTCACAGGGTCCGTAACATTCATAAAACCTCCATCATTAATCTCACCAACTTGCCTTTTTCACACCTGGAATGATTCCTTTAAGTGCAAGTTCTCTAAAACATATTCTGCAGAGCCCAAATTTCCTTAGATAAGCCCTCGCTCTTCCACATCGCGAACATCTATTATATTCCCTTACCTTAAACTTTGGTTTTCGTTTTGCCTTCTCAACAAGAGCCTTTTTCGCCATTGAACCTCCTACTCCCTTTTGAATGGAAAACCAAATTCAGTTAGAAAAATCCTTGCTTCTTCATCGTTTTTTGCAGTCGTTACTATTGCAAAATCCATACCGAACACCGTTTTTATCTTATCATAATCAATCTCAGGAAAAATTGCCTGTTCTGTCACACCAAAGTTATAGTTTCCCCTTCCATCAAAAGAGTCCCGGGAAAGCCCGCGAAAATCTCTTATCCTTGGAATTGCTGTATTAACGAGCCTGTCATAAAATTCATACATTCTCTTAGCTCTGAGTGTTACTTTACATCCAACCGGCATACCTGTTCGCAATTTGAAATTGGAAACCGATCTTTTTGCTCTCCTTTTCGTCGGCCTCTGTCCTGTAATAATAGCCAGATCATCCATAACAACATCTAAAAGCTTAGGATTACCGATAGCCTCGCCAAATCCTACATTCACTACTATTTTTTCAAGCCTTGGAGCCTCGTGAATATTTTTGTAACCAAGTTTTTTCACAAGTTTTGGAAGAACTTTTTCCTTATACTCTCTAAAAAGTCTTGGTTCGTTTTTACTCTTTTCTTCTTGATTCATTTCTTTAGTCAATAAACTCGTTACATTTATTACAGACTCTAATATTTTTTTTGTTTTCAAGACGAGTCTTCTGAACCCTCGTAGGTTCTCCACATTTTGGGCAGATGAGTTTTAGATTAGAAATATGAACGGGAGACTCCTTCTCAATAATTCCTCCCGGCTCTCCCTGTTTACGCGGTCGCATATGTTTCTTTATAAGATTTGCTCCTTCAACAATTATAGAGTTTTTTTTCTTATTCATATTTAATATTTTACCCTTTTTCCCCCTATCGTCTCCTGAGATAAGAATAACAATATCTCCTTTCTTAAGTCTCGGTTTATTTCTCAACATATTAAACCACCTCTGGAGCCAGAGAAATAATCTTCATAAATTTTTTTTCTCTGAGTTCCCTTGCTACAGGACCAAAAATTCTTGTTCCTTTTGGTTCCCTGTTATTGTCTATTATTACAACTGCATTATCATCAAATCTGATGTATGACCCATCTTTTCTTCTGAACTCTTTTCTCGTCCTGACAATTACAGCTTTTTGTATTGTTCCTTTTTTTATCTGGCCTCCGGGAAGAGAATTCTTGACAACCATCACTATCACATCCCCAACCCTTGCATATCTTCTGTGTGAGCCACCAAGCACTTTAATACACATCCCTTCCTTTGCACCAGAATTGTCAGTAACTGTAAATCGTGAATTTTCCTGTATCATTCTACTTCCTTATATCCTATTTCATTTTTACTATATCTATAATCTTCCATCTTTTCCTTTTACTTAACGGCCTCGTCTCAATAAATGTCACAATATCACCAATTTTTGCCTCATTACTATCATTGTGGACCATAAATTTTTTCCTCTTTGTCACAATCTTACCGTAAACAGGGTGCCTTACCCTTCTTGAGACCTCAACAAGAACACTCTTTTCACCACTTATACTTACAACCTTTCCTTCCTTCTCCTTTTTCTTTCTTTCCTCCATAATCTTCATTTTCAACCAGTCACCTCTCATTCAAAATTGTTTTCACCCTTGCAATATCCCTTCGTACCTGCCTAAATCTCGCTGGATTCGTAAGATTGCCAGAAACCTTTGCATTTCTGAGATTAAAAAGTTCTTCATAAAAAGTATGCAGGATAGTAAGAAGTTCTGTATCTGTTTTTTCCCTGAGTTCCCCTCCTGTCATGCTGTCTCCCTGAAAACAAACCTCGTCTTTATCGGTAGTTTATATGAAGCAAGCTTCATTGCCCTTTTTGCCTCTTCTTTATCCACACCACTAACCTCGAACATAATTCTACCTGCCTTAACAACAGAGACCCAGAATTCAGGATTCCCTTTTCCCTTTCCCATCCTGGTTTCTGGTGGTTTTTTTGTTGCTGGTTTATCCGGGAAAATCCTTATCCATAGTTTACCCTTCCGCTTCAGATGTCTGGTAATGGCAACCCTTGCAGCTTCTATCTGTCGAGCAGTAATCCAAGACGATTCAAGGGATTGAAGCCCATATTCTCCAAAATTGAGTTCCTTCCCCCCCTTTGCCATTCCTTTCATCCTTCCTCGGTGAACCTTCCTGTATTTTACCTTTTTGGGCATTAACATGTGATACCTATCTCCTTATTTTTTTTCTAAAATGTCACCCTTGAATATCCAGACCTTCACGCCAATCGTTCCAGAAGCAGTAAAAGATGTTACATCCGCATAATCAATATCTGCTCTCAAAGTATGCAGAGGAACCCGTCCCTCCCTGTACCATTCGCGCCTGGCAATCTCAGAACCTGAAAGCCTTCCGGAACAGGCTACCTTTATCCCTTTTGCTCCCATTCTTACTGCTGATTGAATTGCCCTCTTCATTGCTCTCCTATAGGAAACCCTCTGTTCGAGTTGTCGTGCAATATTTGCAGCAACCAATTTTGCTTCAAGTTCTGGTTTTTCAACTTCTAATATATTGATTTCTAATTCTTCCCTGTTTAGATAGTATTTTAGCTCATCCCTGAGTTTATTCACCTCCGAGCCTTTTCTACCAATAACTATTGCGGGTCTTGCTGTTCTTATATTAATAAACAATCTATTCGTCTTTCTCTCTATTGCAATTTCAGCAATAGCAGCATTTTTTAGTCTGAGGTCCAGGTACTTTCTTATCTCAAGGTCTTCATGAAGAAATTTGGTATATTGATTAGTAGCAAACCATATTGATTTCCATTGTTTTGTAAAACCCAATCTAAATCCATAGGGATGTGTTTTTTGTCCCAAAATTATGCCTCCTTTTCCTCTTTCTCGGCGACAATTACTGAAATATGTGAGGTTCTATGCTTTATTACGTCCGCTCTCCCCATAGCTCTTGGTCTCAATCTTTTCATAAATTTAAAAGAACCTGTATCAACCTTTATCGAAATTAATATAATATCTTCTTCCTTTACTTTTATCTCACCTGCCTGGCTTATAATATTGCTTACCGCACTCTTTATTGCCTTTCTAATAGGGTTAGCTGCACTGTTAGGAATCTGCTCAAGCATTGCAATTGCCGTAATTACATCTTTGTCTTTAACAAGGTTTGCTACACGTCTTGCCTTTGCAGGAGAAATCCTAACAAATCTTGAAACACATTTTCCTTCCATAATTTTTCTATTTTACATGTGTTGTTTTTTCTGCCTTCTTTCCACCATGTCTGTGGAAAATTTTTGATGGTGCAAACTCTCCAAGTTTGTGTCCAACCATATTCTCGGTAATAAAAACAGGTATAAATTTTTTCCCATTATGAATAGCAATGGTATGTCCAACAAAATCAGGTGAGATGGTAGAGTTTCTTGCCCAGGTCTTTATTACTTCTTTCCTGCCACTCTCAGTAACTTTCTGGAGCTTCTTCAGTAATTTTACATCAAGATAAGGTCCCTTTTTAATAGAACGTGGCAACTTAGCCTCCTCCTCTTCTTTTACCTCTTCGTTTAATAATGAATTTGCTCCCCGGTTTATTCTTTTTTCGTGTTTTGAAACCCTTCGCAGGTAATCCTTTTGGACTGCAGGGATGACGACCACCAGATGATTTTCCTTCACCCCCACCCATTGGATGGTCAACAGGATTTTTTGCCACTCCTCTTGTATGTGGTCTTCTGCCAAGCCATCTGCTTCTTCCTGCCTTTCCTAAAGAAATACTATTATGTTCCGGGTTGCTTACAGAACCAATTGTCGCATAGCATTCAAGAAGAAAAAGTTTTACCTCACCAGAAGGAAGATGAATATGTGCATACTTTCCCTCTTTTGCAAGAATCTGTGCAGAACAACCAGCACTCCTCACAACTGTTCCTTCCTTTCCTGGTAAAGATTGAATATTGTGAATATCTGTCCCAAGAGGTATATTTCGCAAAGGTAGAGCATTCCCAACCTTTATTGCCGCATCTGGACCAGAGATAACCATTTCACCAACCTCCAGTTCATGTGGTGCAATAATATACCTCTTCTCCCCATCTACATAAACAAGAAGATTGAGCCAGCACGATCTAAAAGGTGCATACTCAATAGACTTTACTTTAGCATTAATGCCATATTTATCCCTCTTAAAGTCAATAATTCTGTAATGCCTTTTCGAGCCCCCTCCCCTCGACGATACAACTTCTCTCCCCTGGTTATTTCTCCCACCAGTTCTTCTAATTGTCGAAGTAAGGCTCTTAAGTGGTTTAGCTTTTGAGAGTTCCTTATTTAGAACACTTGTCTTAAATCTTAACGAAGGTAACAGTGGTCTATACTTTTTTATACCCATCTCTAAATTATGCTCCTTCAAAAATTGTGATTTTATCGCCTTCTTTTAGTGTCAAAATTGCTTTTTTCCAATCCGGTCTCTTTCCGCTCCTTCTCCCCCACCTTTTCCTCTTACCCTTGACTTTGATTGTATCACATTTAATTACTTTTACCTTGAACAATTCTTCTACGGCTTTTTTAATCTCTATCTTGTTAGCTCTAACCGCAACCTTAAAATAATATTTATTCTCTCCCCTTGATAAAATACTTTCCGTCTTTTCTGTCCTGATTGGTGAGACAATAATGCTTCTTGGCTCCTTATCCATTCCTTTATCCTTTATCCTTTATCCTTTCTTTCCCTCTTCCCTCTTCTCTCCTCTCCCTTCTGCCTTCTGTCGCAAAGGTCTCTTTTAAAATATCAACACTATCTTTCGTCAAAAGGAGTATCTCCGCCCATAGAATATCATAAGCATTTGAATCTTTAGCAAGGGATATCTTTAGTTGCGAAATATTTCTTGCTGAAAGAAAAAGATTCTTTGAATACCTATCTATAAGTAAAAGAACCTTTTTATCTTTTAGTTGTAAAGTTTCAAGGATTTTGTAAAGCTTTTTCGTCTTGGGAACATCGAAATCAATATTTTCTATAACTTTCAAAGCATCTTCTTGTCTTTTCAAACTAAAGGCTGACCGTATTGCTAACCTCTTAACTTTTTTAGGGACCTTGAAAGAATAATCTCTCGGTTTTGGACCAAATACAACACCCCCACCTCTATGGAGCGGAGAACGTATTGTACCGGCCCTTGCACGACCAGTATGCTTTTGTCTAAAGGGTTTCCTTCCACCTCCCCTGACTTCACTCCTTCCTTTTGTTGAAGAAGTTCCCTGTCTTCTGTTAGCAAGGTACATACGCACTACATCATAAAGGACATTTTTATTGGGTTTAATAGAAAATATAGCATCAGGAAGAGCAATTCTTCCTTTTTCCTCGGCGTTTATTGAAAAAACTGTTGTCTCCGTATCCATCTTTACCTTTTCTTTCTTTCCTTACTTTTCTTTCTTAAAAGAACGATACTGTTTCTGCTACCAGGAATAGCACCTTTAATTGCCAGCTGGTTATTATCTTTTTCAATCTTTACAATCTTTAGATTTTTAACTGTAACACGGTTTCCACCCATACGCCCAGGTAGTTTTTTTCCTTTTACAACCCTTGCTGGAGTAGCGGATGCACCTATAGAACCAGGAACACGGTGTGAAGTAGAGCCATGCGTCTTAGGACCGCCTGAATAACCGTGTCTTTTTACAACACCCTGAAAACCTTTTCCTTTTGAAACACCACTCACGTCAATCAATTCACCTTCTGAAAAAATGTCAACATTCATTTTCTGTCCGACCCTGTAATTTTCCGGATCAGAAATCCTGAACTCAAAAATGGATTTTACAGTTTCAAGTTTTGCTTTCTTTATATGGCCCTTTAAGGGTAATGGAATTTTCTTTTTTTTCCCAACACCCAACTGCACTGCAGAATAACCATCCCTCTTCGCCGTTCTCACCTGCAAGACTACACACGGAGCTATTTCAATAATGGTTACAGGAAAAACTATGCCATCTTCCGCAAAAATCTGTGTCATCTCTTTTTTCTTACCAATAAGTCCTATCATAACATCTTATGTTTTTATTTCCACATCTACCCCCGCGGGTAGTTCAAGTTTTGTAAGTGCTTCGACTGTTTGTGGGGTTGTGTGAATTATATCTATTAATCTTTTGTGAATCCTTATTTCAAATTGTTCCCTTGATTTTTTGTCAACATGGGGAGAACGAAGCACGGTGATAAGCGTCCTTTTAGTCGGTAAAGGAATCGGTCCCGATACATCAGCTCCAGTTCTCTTCGCTGTTCGAACAATCTCCTTAACAGATTGGTCAAGTATCTTATGGTCAAATGCCTTCAATCGTATTCTTATCTTCTCTTTTATCAATTATTCCCTCACCTATTCTAAGATTTTAGTAACGACTCCTGCACCCACTGTCTTTCCGCCTTCCCTTA
>SOKM01000047.1 GCA_004375785.1 Candidatus Cloacimonadota bacterium
CTCCAGAAACTGGATACTCCAATATGGAAGACGTTGTTGCTGGGAATTATTACGCTGTAAAAGTTCAGGGGGATTACCACGGAAAGATGTATGTAGTATATGCAGGTGCTTCAGATGTAACATTCAGCTATGAATTTCAAACGATTCAATCCTTAAGAATTTTCTAACTCAAAGCTTAATTTTCAAATAAACCATAGGTTTCTCTCCACATGAACTAAAAACTACCAAAGAGAATTGAGGAAAAAGGAGCAAATAAAAATAAAGAAGGGTAAAATTAAGATAAGATTAGTAATACCAAAATGTACAGATTTCAATTGTGGATTTTATTGTGTTGATTACGAAAATTCCAGTAGAGTAAAAATTCTGGAAGAATGCTGTAAAGAAAAAGATTTAGATTTAATTGTAACGAGCAATAATTTCTTCCATTTTTCTCCGAGACAACTGGTTAGTGCTGAAGATTTTATCCAAGAAGAACTAATTCCCTTACTTAACGAGGGCATTCAAAGAAGAAAAAAGCCAATTGTAATAGGTTTTGATTTGCTTAACTCAGAACCCAGATTTAACCCGTTTCCTACAGGAATAGATGCTGTTGTTTGCTTCCTAAACGTTAATAGCAGAAATAATTTTATCTACAAAACCCACATATGGGAATGCTGGCAAGAATCAAAAGATTATAATATTGTAGAATGTTTTAACGCCCAAGAAAATAACAGATATTTTACTTTTAAAGGCTACTGTATTGGCCTTTTATCTTGTGGAGATATGTATAAGTATAGCAACAATAGAAATGGAATAAGCTACTTGAGACAAGTGAATATCTACATAGCTTTAGCTCATTCTTCTCTAAAAGGACGGACTAAAATGTCAATTAATTGTAACCTGATTCATTATGCTGATTATATATTTGTAACACAACAAGAAAGGAATGTCTCAAAATATATACAGAATGGAAGATATCCGTATATATTCCCCGAAAATACCAATCATAATATTCTGCCTTATCGAATCAATGGAAATGAAGGAGTTTTTGTTGACGTGGATATTTCATAGTGGCAACTTTTTTAATTGTGTTTTAATTTTCTGTTTCAACGCGAATGAACCAGACTGTGGCCAAAACCAGTCTGTCAATTTAAGTTTGAAAACAATTTATTTAAGTATTACAATTGTAATAAAATCTTCTCAAGGACAGAACAAAGAGGTTCGACCCCGCAACCCCAACAATTTCTTCACTCAGCAATATTTTCAGGATATAGAAAAAAACGAATTTACCAGATAGTTTTGGGATATACATTTCTGATTTCTCTATCTTTGGTAATGATAGCTGCGTTTTTCATTCTGGCAATGGCTACAATAACTCTATCATGTAATTCTTCTATATCTTTGATCTTAGCCGTTTCTCGTAGAACTTCTATATTTATTGAACAGATCTCATACATAGGTGTTCTTTCTATATCATCTAAGATTTCAAGAAATCTGTCTTCCATTCCATACTTTTCTAAAACAGACATCACTTCTAAAAGAACGATAGCAGGAATAATAAGTGATGTTTTCCCTTCAATTCCTTCCGTAAAGGCTTTATTTGCTTTTATCGAAAGCTTCTTACTTTGTAGAAGCCGCCATACAAGGGCATGGGTGTCAACAATGTAGTATTTCATTTATCTCAGTCCATTCTGTAATTCCATATTTTCTTAGCCTCCTCAATATCTTCATCAGTGATTTTAACATCTTTTAATAATCCATACAGAGGATCTTTTTTAATCTTCGTATTAGTAATACTACCTTTCATCTTCCTTATCTCCTCAAGTATCAACTTTACCATCTTTTCCAGATTGTTTAGTTTCTTTAAGTTGTCAGTTTTTGTTGCTTGAGTCATATTTCTCACCCCCATCTTTTATTTTATACTTTTATAATAATATAAAGTTTCTTTATTGTCAAGGCTTTTTCAACTATATCCTATCTTACCAAAACCACTTTCCTCGTCGTGCGTATTTCTTCCGCTTCAATGCGGATAAAATAAATTGAACTTGCAACAGATTTTCCTCTATTATTTTTCCCATTCCAGGTAAATACATGTCTTCCTTGAGCCAGTTTCCCCGAGTAAATAGTCTTTACCATCCGTCCAGAAACATCAAAAACAATTATATCAACAGTGGTAGAATGTGGAAGAGAGATTGAGAAATGGGTTCTTGTTGAAAACGGTTCAGGGTAAGGTTTTCCTATACTGATTCTTTTGACAGTCTCTTTCTCGGTTTCACTCACACTTGCACCTACATCTATTAGTGCCTTCTGTAAGAATGTCTTTGCATCCTCAATTTCCATGAAATAGAGGGGAAAACCGAGTATGATATATTTATCACTACCTGTAATATCTCTGAGCCCTGTTAAAAGGCTGTCATAGAGGGTATCAGGCGATTCAACAAGTGCAATGGTGTCTCCTTTGTTCATATCAAAACTCCAGCCGTAGTTCAGCATCCAACTCCAGGAAGAGAGCATCTTTGCCGAATCAACTTTTACATCTGTATATCCTGCCATTCCATAAACACCTCTGAACTTCGGGGCAGTAATTTCACCTGGAGCAACAATTCCATAAAAGTCAAGCATTGAAGAAGTAAACGAGTTAAGTGTTCTCCAGCCGCTCAGGATAAAACCGCCTCCATTGTGACAGTATGTGATAAGTCCGTCTCCACATTCATTTATCGTACTGTAACTCATATCATCATCATGCCATAATACCTGTGCATAGTGCGCAAGAGTATCGAGCGGCGGAAGTCCATTGTCTACACAATCCCATTCCGTATACATGACAGGGGTAATAAGATAGTCATAGAAGGAATCTACCATCTCATCCGTGGGCAGGATGGGCGAGCCACCGCTGCCGTCCTTTGTTTCATCAACAACTAATAGTCCCCTATCCATAGGAAAGCTCATTGGTGCCGCTGAAAGGACATTTGATGAATCGCTTTCGTACCCATTGCTATCCACTGCATTTATCTTAAAATAGTAGATTTGATTGTTTACTAAACCAGAAACAATCCATTGGGTTGAATCAAACGGGGTAGGGTTAGCCTTGAGCCACCCACCCGTTGAATCGGTTGAATAGAAGACATTGTATATATACAAGGTAGTGTCATAGAACGGGTGCCAGAACAGGCTAACCTTTTCATCACCAGGTATTGCAAAGGAAAGTTCCGGTAAGGTATTCACAAATCCCCTTGTTAGTATCCATTTAAATTCATCACAAACAATGCTATCCAGTGACCCTGAAAGAATATATAAGTCCTCTGCTGGATAGGGATTTATTATAACCGTATCAACAAGTGTATCTGTTCCCGACGTAAATATAACTTCACAGGGCATCTGATATTGAGTTTCTGTGTTTGATACACTCATAGTGAGAAGGGCGAAAGAATCCGAATTGGTATCATAAAAGAGAGTGTAAAGGAACACTGGTGAGCCACCACCGTATATCCATTCATCAAAAAACCAGTCAAGCTCCTCGCCAGAGATTGTTTCCGTTATATTCTTAAAATCATCTGTGCTGGCATTGATATATTTATACGTTTTACCGTATGTCTTGAGCGTTGAGAAGAAGAGGCTATCTCCAATGAGAAATCTCAACATATGAAGAACACAGGCTGCTTTCTCATATGTGGTAGTTGAATAAAGATACTGCAAAGGAGGGTCAAAAATGGGATAGAAATGTCCACCCGCCTCCCAACTCAAGTATTGATTCTGCAAGTCTGTCACATACACTTTCAAGCCCTCTTTACCGTATAAATGTTCCCACCATAAAGCCTCAGAGTATGTGGCAAATCCTTCGTTTAACCAGCAGTGCCGCCAGTCAACAAGCGTAACCATATCACCCCACCACTGGTGGGAAAGTTCGTGAACAAAAACCAACTCGTATGCGCCTGTTCCTGTTATTAAAAAACTACCTACAGATACATTCGTCTGGTGCTCCATTGCACCTCCTACCTCGCTCTCATTGAATCCAAACTTCTCAAAAGGATAAGCACCAAATATTGAAGAGTAGAAATCTATTGCTTCAGGAATTACTGAAAAATCCTGGACTGCCTTTACGGAGTCCTCTGGATAGATATAATGGATTATGGGAACTGTGCCAGTTGTATCCTCTATCTGTGCATACCTGGAAGCAGCAAAAAGGTGAAGATAGGTAGCAGCGGGAAAGTCGTGTTTCCAGGAATAGGTAATAATCCCACCTCCTGTATTTATCGAGTCTACAAGCAGTCCATTTGCGCATAGAAAAAGTGTATCTGGAACAGTAAAAACCATTTCAATCTTTGCCTTATCAAAGGTTTTATCCCAGGATGGATACCAGTATCTTGAACCTTCAGGACACTGAAGAGAGTAAATAACATTGTTTAAGAAATAGATACCCTCTCCCCAGAAAGGAGTTGAATGTATCTGTGGATACCCATTATATGCAATATGAACAAGTAGAGTTTCACCTGCTGTTGCAGGTGATGGAAGTAATACTTTAAGGTAGCCTCCCCCATAATTGTATCCTGCCTCAATTCCATCCACGAGAACAGTCTCGAGCAACATATCCTCAAAATCAAAGGTAATTGTATCAATTGATGGATAAACAACCTTACAGGAAACCTCTGTAAACCCATCTATAAATTTCGCTCCCGGGTTAAGCAATAGATTTATTTTGTATGCAAGCACATCATAGGAGTGGACGGAATCCACATCAATGGTGAGTGGGTGTATTTCCTTACGGATTACATCCCTGATATAAGAAGGCGGCTTTGGAATATCATAAGAAATAAGAAAATAAAGAGAAAGAAATATATTTAACATAATGACCTCCTTTTTTTTATCAACAAGAATATAGTATAACAGTTTTAAAATAATGTCAACATTTAAATAAATAAAATGCTTATGCCCTTAACTCACATTTTAATATTTTGTTTGAAAGGTTGTCATTGCGAGGAGCGAAGCGACGTGGCAATCTCGTCTTTAAATAATGAAACTTCAAATAGTTAACAGCGAGATTGCTTCGCATTTGTGAAGCAAGAAGAGACGCTCGCAATGACGCTCTTGTGGTATTGTGAGTTAAGAGCATAAGCATTATAAATAAAAATAGTTGACAATTTTGCCAATAGGATTTATATTAAACATAATGCAGAAAAGAATAGTAGAATTATCACAAATATTTATAATTTTACTCTTTGTTTTAGTGCTTGTCCTTTTCTTACAACTATTTTATGTCTGCGGTTCACCTGTTGCATACAAAGACTTCAATGGATACCCACCAGGTGCCCGTTCTCATAGTATGGGAAGTGTTGGTATTGCGCTCCTGGATAATCCTTTTGCTTCTTTTTACAATCCGGCTGCACTCTGTTTTCTAAAAACCAGCTACTTTGTCTTTGATTTCCAAATTTCGCGAAGTAAGACCCATACCCAAGAAAATCAGTCTACCCTTCCTGGACTCTCCGGTGTTGGGATAAATTGTATTTCCACAGTCAACCCATCCGGGGGGGTAACATGGCGCCCTCTTTCAAGGAAGAAAGAAGAAAAGAAAACACTTGTTTTTTCTGTTGAACTACAGGAAACGTTAAGTATAGAATCTAAACTTGAATACAGCACGGATGAATTCTATCTCACACTGACAACCCTTACAGGTACGCAGATTGACGACATTACAGAGAAACCCCTTCTTGGAATAAATCTTAAGTATTACAGAGCTATTCTTGCAGAATCGGAAGTAAAAAAAACAAAGACCACCCCTGTCGATGCTTCGAGTAACTTCGATACTGGTAATGGTTTTGGAATAGACCTCGGTTTTTCATATATGAAAAACCCAATTTTATTAGGTTTTACCATTAATGATATTTTCTCAAAGGTTTACTGGACAGACTACGATAACGACAGAATCCACACAAAAACAGGTGCTGGAATTACCACTTTTTTCCTTGACCAATGGGCAATTTCTACCGATTTACGATACGACGGTGGACTAAAAAAAACAGGGTTTTATACTGGCACCGAATACAGAATCGGTAAAATAAAAAAAGAGGAAAAGAAATTACTTTTTGGACAACCAAAAAATGAAGATAAATCTTCATGGGCTGCAATTTTTCGCATAGGAGCAAGATTGGATAATGTTAAAAGAAAGAAAGAAATAATCTATTCGTTGGGTTTTGGCTATTCTCTTTCACAATTTAATTTTGATATAGCATTTTCGGGAGACAAGGAACTTGTGAAAAGTAAGAGTTTTTCCTCACAGATAAGTATTCTTGTAATCTATTAAAGAATCAACGATAGAAGAATCAACTTCAATTCCACCTATCAATGCTTTTGTAGGTATATCCCCATGGCTATCTGAACCACCAGTTACAAGAAGAGATTTATCTTCTGCAATTGTTAAATAATTTTTTATCTGCTGTGATGTGTGATCCGGGTGCCAGACTTCAATGCCAGCAAACGGGAAATTTAGTAGTTCATCGACAATTCCATAATCTCTAATATTAGCGGGATGCGCCAAAACAGGAATACCATCAGCATCTTTTATCAAAGCAATCACTTCTTCTGGGTCAAGTCTGTATTTGGGAACATTACATGGTTTTCCGTTTCCTATATATTTCGTAAATGCCTCTTTATAGTTGAAAATAGCTTTCTGTTCAAGCATTGCTTGAGCTATGTGCGGCCTTCCAATTGCTCCTCTTCCAGCAAGTTTTATTACTAAATCAAATTTTATATTAAAACCATAATCTCGGAGTTTGCTCAAGATTTTTCTTGCCCTCTCCTCTCTGTATACCCTCATCTCGCTGAGTTTTGCTTGCAATCTTTTCTCATTCTCGTCAAAAAGATATCCCAATATGTGTATTTCAATATCCTTATAGATTGCGCTGAGTTCAACACCTGCGATAACCCGGATATTCCTCTTTTCCCCATAAGATCTCGCAACACCAATTGCATCTACTTCATCATGATCTGTTATTGATATTGCACAAAGATTTTTCTCTCCGGCTTTTTCTACTATCTCAGCAGGAGAAAAGGTTCCGTCAGAGTAAAAGGAATGTATATGAAGATCACATAATCCCATTTTTATTCAGAAAGGCCTAAGTCCTGAACGACTTCTCTAACAAGGTGTTCATCTATAAGGGGTTTTTTTAGAAGATAACCTTCAAGCAGAACATTATCACAAATAGTATTTATCATTCTTGGCTTTCCTTTCGAGAATTTATGTATCACATCAATTGCTTCATCAGTAAAAAGAGGGTTCTCACGTCCTGCTACTAAAAGTCTGTGGTTTATGTACGCTTTTGTAGATTCTGGAGAGAGGGCTCCAAGCAGTATCCTCATTGATACCCTCTGGAAGAGAGGCTTATCAAGTTTAAGATAATCCTCCATTTCTGGAAGCCCGAAAAGGATAAAAGTAATAAGGTGTCCCTCTTCAAATTGTATATTGAGAAGTCCTCTTAATTCTTCCATGATGTCTTTCTTCTGGAGCATATTTGCTTCATCAATTAAGACAACAGCCTTTCTCCCCTCTTCCTTAAGTTTGACAAGTTGCTGATAAATACTTGAAATAATTTCAACCTTCTCATTGGTTTCCAGCTCAACACCAAATTGGTTTCCTATCTTTTTTAAGAACCAGATGGGCGTGATTTCCGAATGGATTATTACAAGAAGTGCCACTTCGAATTCATCTGAGGAAGTAAGGGAATCAAGCAATTTTCGCGAAAGTGTAGTCTTTCCCGTTCCAATATCACCTATTAGAGTTGCTAACCCCACCATTGTATCTGCTGCGTGGGTCAGTTTTATTATTGCTTTTGAATGTTGTGGGCTACCATAATAAAACCTCTCGTCTGGGGAACTTGAAAATGGATGCAACTGTAATTTATAAAAATTTTCATAGTCCACCTTTATCTCCCTTCAAAAGATTCGTAAAAATTTAAATATAAGAAATCTTCTTTTTTCTTTTAGCTTTTACTTTCTCTCTGGGTTTCACTTTCTTTTCTTCCACTTCTTTCTTCTCTTTCACTTCTTTTTTCACTTTCTTAACTTCTTTCTCTTTTTCGACAACCACCTTCTTTTCTGAAACCACTCTCTGTCTTTTTATCCTCTCATTCAGTTCTTTCAACTTAACCGCTGCTTCCTTAAATGATGAGTCCACTTTAAGTATTTCTATAAATAATTGTGTTGCCTCATTGTTTTTATTAGTATGCTCATATATCTGGGCTAAGTGATATTTCAAACCGAGAAATTCAATATCCTTATGACCTTCCAAAGAGAACGCTTCTTTTATCATTGTCTCAGCACCATGAAGGTCACCCTTTTCAACCAGACAATCGGCAAGCAGTTCGATGGATTTTAATTTAATTTTTTCTCCTTTTGATGCTTTCTGAAATTCAAGTATTGCCTCTTCTAAAAGCCCCATCTCTTTATATGTAATACCAAGATCATAATGGCTATTGAAGTCTTCATCTTCTATATTTTCTAATACCCCTTCTTTGAATTCCTCAAGAAGGTCTTCGAAGGTAACTGGTTCTTCGACCTCTGTTTCTTCTGCTACTGAAAATTTCACTCCGGTTTTCTGTTCTTCCTCAAGGAGTTCCCCTAGTGAAATAGATGGAGTTTCCACCTTTTTAACTTCTTCTTCAACCTCCTTTTCTCCTCGTTTTATCTTTTCAATACTTTTATTTATTTTCTCTTTTTTGGAAGATATTTCTAAAGCACGCTTAAAAGCTTTCTCTGCTTCTTCAAGTGCTCCTTTTTTATACAGACATTTTCCAAGATCAAGGTTCCCCTCCGCTGCGCCCTCCTTCTCCCCTCTTTTTAGTGAAATTTCTATTAACTTTTGTCGGGGACGCAACTCAAGTGGTTTTACTTCAATTATCCTTTTAAAGATATTAATAGCCTTTTCATAGTTGTTTTCACCTAAATAAACTTGACCTGCTTTGTAAAAATAATCGACTGCTTCATTCTTTGAATTGACAGATAAGCAAAGTTCAGCGAGTTCCTCAAAATTTGTCCATTGCGTTGGTGCGGATTGCAATTCCGTCTCATGAGGTGGAGGAAGATTTTCAACTGTTACGGGTTCAGTTTCAGCGATTGCGGTTATTCCCTCAAGTTTTGCTATCTCATCTTCCAGGGAAATCACATCTTCATGAGAAATTTCCTCTATTTTCTCTTTTCCTTCTTCTATCTCTTCAATCTTCTCTTCTGTCTTAAGCCCCTCCCCTATCATATCTTCCATTGTGAAACCCTGGGTGATTGTAGCTCCTTCTTTTGCTTCTTCTTTTGCTTCCTCTTTCTCTCCTTCTTCCTTTTCCTCTTCCAGAACTTCTGTTTCAGTAGGAGCGGACATTTCGTCAACTTGTAATGCAGCGAGTTTTTCTTCGATTGCTGGTAATTTTGCTTGTTTTCCCTGCTGGATAAGTAACTCTTCTATTTTTTCTAATTCTTCTATTGCTGCTTCTTTCTCACCCTCTGCTATGTAGAGGTCGACAAGACTTTCTCTAATATCAATCTTAGTAGGTCCAAGCTCTATAACCTTTTTATAAGTCTCAATCTCTTTCTTTTTGTTTCCATCTTGTCTCATTCTTGAAGCATACTCAAGGTAGTTAATAACAGCCTCTCCTATAAAACCTCTTTCAACATAAAGATCAGCAAGGTCATTGTATACCTCAATCTGATTTTTATCAGTTCTTATTATCTTTTTGCAGACTGCAATTGCATTGGGGTAGTATTGAACCTTCTTATATAATTCAAGTGCCTGATTAAATTCTGTAATAGCACTCTCCTTCTGGCTCATTTTCAGATAAACATCACCTATAAGGTTGTATGTCCCGGGTTCATCAGAATCCATCTCTTTTACCTTTTCATAAATTGTAAGCGCCTTGGCATAATCGCCTTTTACTACTAATTTTGCAGCTTGACTTTTTAATGCATTAATATTAGCCATTATTTATTTTCTGATTGAGATTTAAGCCCTAAGGATTCAGTTGCAAGGTCAACGATTTCTCCTGTTATTGGTTTCTTCTGGAGCAATACACCTTCAAAAAGTGAATTATCACAGATAGTATTAATAAGCCGTGGTCTACCTCTACTCCATCTAAAAATTTCTTCAAATGCCTCTTGAGTAAATACTTCTCCCTCGGCTCCTGCCACCTTTAATCTATATTTAACATAATTCTCTGTTGAGATTTTTGAAAGTGAGGAAAGGGTTATAAGATACGCTATTCGCTGTATCAATGATTCATTTTTATTTAACATTTCTTTCAAACTTGGCATACCACAGAGAATAAAGGTTATAAGCTTTCTCTCTTCATCCTCAATGTTTAATATACTTCGTAATTCCTCAAGGGTTGCATCGCTGTGAAATTTGTTTGCTTCATCTATAATAATAACCGGTTTTCTTCCTTCTTTTTTAATTTCATATAGCCTTTTAGCGATTAACTGGAGTTTATTATCATCAGTATCATTATCCTTCACCTGTAAGAGTTGTGCAACCTTTGATGTAAGCCAGAATGGAGGGTATTCATCCCGTGTGAGGACAAGTATCCCCGGGAGATATTCCTTTTCCTTCAAAAGAGAGGAAAGAACTTTCCTTGAAAGCGTTGTCTTTCCTGTTCCAACTTCACCGATGAGAACAACAAGTCCCTTCATTCTTTGGGCTGAAAACATAATTCTTAAAAATGGTTTAGCGTGTTCAGGGCCACTATAGAAGAATCTTGGGTCCGGAACATTTGAAAAAGGTTCCTGCTCAAAACTGTAAAAGGATTCGTATTCCATCTTTTCTCCTTATATATAAAGAATTCTATCTCGCAATTCCAACTCTTCCTCCACCGCTACCTTTACCACTTTTTCTATCTGTTCCTCAATTCTAATCTCTTCATCTATTCCTTCCGCTTTTTTATCTGGAATCTCAACCTCTTGCTTCTCAATTATCCCTTTTACTTTTCTGATTTTCTCAACAAGGTCAAGGTAATCAGGGTCATTTTCTATTGCTTTTTCATAAATGTATAATGCTTCGTTAAATTTTTTCATTCTTTCATATATGGTTCCAAGCTTATAGTCAAGCGAAACAAGCTCACCTCCAGAAAATTCATCACCTTCTATTACATTTTTCAGGGTCGCAACTGCTTTTGCATTATCATTTGCATCCAAATAAATCTGGCTCAGCAATACATATGCTTTTATCTTTTCAGGAGTCCTGGGAAGGCTAAACACCCTGTTAATCTCCTTTATTGCCTCTTTAAAACGTGAATATTCTTTGAAAATTACTGCTGTGGAATACCTTACCCTCGCTTCGTTTTCATTCTCTAAAGAAGGCAGGGTATCTTCAAGTCTCTCGCATCTTTTTTTGATATCCATTGATTCTCTTTCTTTACCATAATCCTCTATATCTCTTTTGAGTGCCTCAATCTCGTTATCATCAGGATAAATCTCTTTTATCTTTACAAATAGTTCCTGTGCCTTATCTTTCAAATCTTTATTGAGAAAAGCACTCGCTGTCTTATAGTACTCAGTCTTTGCCTCATCTGCAGAGCCAATTTCGAAAAGTAGATTTGCGAGTTCAAGATTCTCAAAAGGGTTTAGTTTTTCCTCTTCTTTTCCTTTCGGTGTCTTCCTGAAACTCAGAATTGATTTTATGTTTTCATCCTTAACAAGTGAGGCAAGGGATGTTAGCCTATCTTCGAGTTCCCCTCTTGATGTTTCCGGATTATCCACTGTTTTGAGTAAAAGTTCAACAAATGATTTCATGAAGTTAAGTTTGATATAAATCCTCATAAGATTAAAGGTATAATTCAATACCCCAGGTTTCATCTTCAATAACTCTATTACAGAAACATACGCTTCTGCTAATTTGAGCTGCGCTTCAAATAGACTGAAAGCAGCCTTAAAATGCTTTTCTGCTTCAGTTATGTCACCAATCTCAAAGAGAGAGATACCACTCCCGAGATGTGATTCTGCATTTTCTGGCTTTTGTTCGACTATTTGTAAGAATATCTCCTTTGATTTCTTAAAATCTCTCCTTTTTAATTCTCTGAGTCCATCTTCATACTTAGCGCTCAATTTAAGTTCCTCCTTTTTTTTCCAGCAACTACCTTTCCTCTTTTTATAACATAAAGAATCCGATTCTGCGCAAACCAGTAAGGTATTTCTTCGTAATTCCTGACATCCATAATTACAATATCTGCCTCTTTCCCTTTTTCAATACTTCCAATAGCATCTTCTTTTTTTATTGCACAGGCAGCATTTATGGTCGCACCAACTATAGCTTCCTCTGGTGTCATTCGATACAGCAAACAGGAAAGGCTAATGATAACAGGCATTGCAATTACGGGAGAACTTCCAGGATTAAAATCAGAGGCAATTGCAATTGGAACCCTTAATTCTCTCATCTTATTAATAGGGGGAACTTTCTTTTTCATCAAGAAAAGATTCGTTCCGGGAAGAAGAACAGCAATAGACCCGGATTTCTTCATGGAAAAAAGACCTTTCTCGTTCGTATAAAGCAGATGGTCACAGGAGACGGCATTAACCTTGTCAGAAAGTTCACTTGCACCAATATTAGAGAATTCATCAGCATGTATCTTTGAGTGAAGTCCATGTTTCAAACCCTCTTTGAGTATTTTCTCAGACTCCCTCCTGTTGAATACTCCCTTCTCACAGAAAACATCACAGAATTTTGCAAGTTTCCTCTTTGAGACTTCAGGTATCATCTCCTTTAGAAGCAGTTCTACATATCCTTTCTTGTTTTCACTGAATTCTTCCGGGACTTCATGCGCTCCAAGAAAAGTCGAGATAATATCCATTTTATGTTTTTTCTCAAGCATTTGTGCAACTTCAAGGATTTTTATCTCATCCTCTGTCGATAGTCCATAACCAGATTTTACCTCACAGGTTGTTGTCCCCCACGCAAGTGCTCTATCAAGATGTCTGTTGGATGTTTCGAAAACGTCCTCGCTGGATTCTGCCCTTGTTGCATAAACAGTAGATTTAATGCCACCACCCTCCTGCATAATCGTGAGATATTCCTTGCCCCTTATTCTCAGCGAAAATTCCCTTTCCCTTTTCCCACCAAAAATCATATGTGTATGCGAGTCAATAAAACCAGGTAGCGTGACACAACCATCAGCATCAATAACTCTATCCGCATCAATTCGACTCCTGCCACTCCCTGAATCAATTATTTTTCCATCTTTAATGGCGAGATAAGCATTTTCTATAATTCCAAGTGATTCGCGGTTCGGGTTTGTAAGAGGGACGTTCTTTGATGAGATAGTGAGGAGTTGACCAATATTCTTAATCAAAACATCGCATTCCACAGTTTTCATTATCCTAATTCCTCTAATCTAATATAACATTATATAATATAACATTTTAATAAAATAGTCAAGAAAAAAAACAAAATTTAACCCCAGAGATTGGAAGCCTTGTTATTCCTTCCTGTCTTGGTGCCTTCGTGGCTTCTCTTTAAAAAAGTGTTGACAAAGCTCAAATTTTATATTATATATGAGATAAGATCGCGGGGTAGAGCAGTCTGGTAGCTCGTTGGGCTCATAACCCAAAGGACGGAGGTTCAAATCCTTCCCCCGCTACCAACTTAAAGAAAAATGTCTGTTATCCAGAAGAAATTAAAACTTGTAGGCTCAAAAGGAAGTGCAGAGGTTGATGCTGTATTTGATAGTGGTGCAACATATTCTTGCATAACCCCTGAACTTGCAGAAAAATTAGAAGTATTAGTTAAACTTCCTGAACCAATGGATTTTGCTACTGCTAAAAATGGCGAAAGGATTACAGCAATTGAAAGAGTCAGCCTTAATTTTTATATTAATGGATACCGTTTCTCAGATGAATTTATGCTAATCTCTGAGCTTTCAGAGCCAGCAATCATAGGTGCTGCCACCCTACAGAAATGGCGACTTAAACTGGATTTTGAACACGATGAGGTAATCATAGACCCCAGAGTAACAAAATTAAGATTGCTTTAATCCCATATCTTTAACCTGCGTGTTGGAGTAGCAGAGCTTGCTCTGCGCTTGGATTGTAAGAGCAGACCCGTGCTTACCTCGTTAAATAACAATATATTCTCTGATAGTTTCTATTTAACAGGCAGAGGTCTCTTTAATATCATTCTCCAGAACGAAGAACAAGCCATACTAACTCGTAGTAACTGTCGCCGTATATTACATAACCTTGCATAGCAGTAGTCCCTACAACCCCAACAGGTCCCCAGTAAACAGTCCCTGCACCACTTTCACCAGGTCCTGGTGGGTAATTATGTGGAGGGCATCCGGGTCCAGGGTTTACAGCAGCGACAAGTTCATCAAGAGAGTTGGCATATGGAAATAGGTGATTGATGTATGTGCTATTACCCGGCAGAAGGGCATCAAGTGTGGTCACTACAGTAGCTCCTGTTCCTGGACAAACATCCGCTATCCTTGATGGATTAACAGCACCAGGAAATCCCATTGCAGTAAGCACTTCTCCCACAGTAGTAGTTCCATGCTCAGGATACATTCCGTGTGCCATAGTGGAGAAATTCTCTGCTGCTATCTTGAGTGTAAACATATTTGATTTTACGGATGCATCACGAGCCCTTTTGAACATTCCAAGCATATGAGGATAGGTAACTGAGCC
>SOKM01000299.1 GCA_004375785.1 Candidatus Cloacimonadota bacterium
TTGTTTCATTTCCTTCTGGTTCAATGAGTGGTTTCAGAATAGCGGGTATATTTCTGAATCCTCTTGTCTATATACCAAATGAGAAGAGGCTTATTCTAACAACGGAGATTACCGTCAGGATTGTCTATTCTGAAGGTGTTCACGAAACAATCTCACTTACCGAGAAGCAGAGGGATGTATTTTCTAAAAGTGTTAATGTTATTGTTTTGAACTCGGATGATATCAAGAGGTTTTCTCCACCCATAAAGGAGAATCCTGGGCGAGCATGTGAATTTGCGATAATAACAGGCTCAAGTTATACATCTGCCTGGCAGAGGCTTGCAGACTGGAAGATAACAGCAGGATACAGTGCTGGTGTTTTTTCAACGACCTGGATATATTCTAACTATACGGGGAATGACAATCAGGAGAAGATAAGGAATTTTCTCAAGGATTACTTCACCACTCAGGGGCTCATATATGCTGTTCTCGGTGGGGATGTTGCTATAGTTCCAGAAAGGGATGCTTACAGTTCTTACTATTCCCCTTACTATCTCGCTGCTGACTATTATTATTCCGACCTGGATGGCAGCTGGAACGCGGATGGAGACAACAGGTATGGAGAGTTGTCTGTTGATGGTGTCGATGGCTATTTTGACATCTATGTAGGTCGTCCGCCAATAGACAATGCAACAGACATAAACTCTTTTCTCAGGAAGGATTCTGTTTATATCTACGCTCCACCCGCCTCATACATTCAGAAAATTCTCCTTCCATCAGAGAACCTGTTCAGCGGTTATCATGGAAGGATTGTGAACAATGCCATTGGTGCTATGTTCCCTGGTGGCTGGACCATTACAAAACTTGAGGATGGGAATGCATATCCTCCCCATACAAGGAATGCATTCAATGAGAACTACAACCTTATGCATATTTCAGCACACGGTAACTATAATGGAACATCTGTCTTTAACTCGTCTGATATACCTTATCTTACCAATACTATGCCAACTATAATGAATTCCATTGCCTGTTATTCCGGCGATTTTGATGAATATGGTAACTGCTTTGCAGAGCAAATAATGAACAGGTCAGATGGAGCAGGATGTGTAGCGGTAGCAATGAACTCAAGATATGGGTGGGGAACTCCTCCCTCAATGGGACCCTCAGAAAAGCTGGATACCACCTTTTACAGTGTTATGCTCAAGGACACATTACCCGTTGGTATAATCCATGGTGCAACAAAAAATCATTACAGGAACCTTATCTGGGGAAATGGTCTCTGGCACTATTGCGGAACCGAACTCAACCTTTTTGGAGACCCGGAAATGGGTGTCCTACTCGCTCAAGCAAACGAGCCTGACATCTATATTTCTAACACAATGTTAGATGATACTAATAATAACGGTACCTGGGAACCTGGTGAATATGCAGAACTTATTTCTACACTCTCTAATCGTGGTGGAGTTAACGCAACAAATGTCCAGGCAGTTTTAAGGGCGACTACAAACGGGCAATATGTTGACATCAGTGATTCGACATCCTCTTTTGGTACTATTTTTGTTTGTGGTTCTTCAGATAATTCATCTGACCCGTATAAAATAAGAGCAGCTCCAGGGACACCGAGTGGAACGGTCATTGGGTTTACACTTTACATTACAGCTGATGGCGGTTATTCCTGTGAACAGAGCTTCACTTTAGTTGTTGCAGACCCATATTACGACCACGATATAGGAAATGTAAGATTTACAGTCACGAACTGCGGTATCTGTGGATTTATGGATGATGGTCAAAACCTGGGTAGTGGATTCCATTATCCCATATCAGGAGGACAACATCTCTTTATAGGTTCTGTATGGGCAGGAAACTCAGTGGGTTATGTGGTAACAGGGATTATTCTGCAGAGAATTCCGGAGACTGGCAAACTCTGGAAGGAGTATTTGGAGATGGAATCAACTATTCTGAACAGGATTCTTGGGCAAAGTTCGATGATTCAGGCATGAATTCACCAAGAGGGCTTTCTTGTACACAGAATGGATGGGCATGGTCAGATCCTGGGCATGAAGATTATATCATAATGCGATACGTATTCAGGAATGAAGGGTCTACAACTATCAACACTCTATTTTTTGGTCAGTTTATGGACTGGAATGTTGGTGAATCGGACAGTAACTCTGGTGGTGTTGATACCACAAGGAATCTTATATACGAATATGGTTCAGGAACAGAGTATGTTGGAGTCGGATTGCTTGACCCGCCTACAGCGAAAAATGTTACTTTCATATACAACCCTGATTATGTCCAACCCAATGGGTATATTCTTGATTCTTATAAAGATTGGTTCCTGAAGGGAATACTCAGTACCCAGACTGCTTTTCCCTGGGGAGACTGGTCTATGTTAGTCTCAGCCGGTCCCCACACCCTGAGTCCAGGTGACTCTACCATCTTTGCAGTGGTCATTCTTGGAGGCGAAGGGGTATCAGATATTCAAGCGAATTACGACAGTGCACAGGCACGATATCAATCTGTTGGTGTTACCGAGGAACCTGGTGTCTCTATTAAACCAGCAATCTTTAATATCTCAAACGTCTATCCTCAGCCTTTTTCTTTCATCGTCAACATAGAATATACAGTGCCAAGAGAGAGTAATGTTGCACTCCGTGTCTACAATGTAAGTGGCAGATTGATAAAAACAATTCTGAATGCAAAACAATGGCCTGGAATATACAGAGAAGAGTGGGATGGAAAGATGAGCAATGGTCAGGAAGCCACATCAGGAATCTATTTCTGCCGTCTTGTCGTAAATGGCAATGAGCAGAGCGTTACAAGAAAACTCCTGCTTGTGAAGTAACTTTTTATTTCACTCCCAGGAAATCTTAAGGTCGGTTTTTGGTAGAAAATATCTTCTTGTTATGTAATAGAATTGTTTTTTTGCTTTGGTCTTTACACTATCGGGTTTTATTGAAAAGTTCAATTCTTTGAATTCCTCAGGCGCTTCAATGATGAAAGTAGCTTTGTCTATCTTTTGCTTCCATAATTTTGTGGTGGTTAAAATGTAGGTCGCATTTTTTTCCTTTATCTTTTGTTTGTATTCAACTAATACAGTCTTTACGCCAAGAGGTTCAAAGTGTAATGTCCACTTTATACCTGTGTTTTTCTTGACGAAGTCAAAGGTGTTTTCCGGATCTAAAACTTTAATCTTTGCAGGATAGAAATGGCTGCTATCTATGGGAAATGGATAAAACATGCTGACGTCAATCTCCAAATTGGATTTGCTCTCAAAAAAGTATAAACCACGAACATTAACGCTATTCTTCTTCAAAGTGATGTTTATCTCTTCTTTGAAGAATTTCACAGGCATCTCTGCGTGTGAGAAGGAAGCGAGAGTGAAGATACAAAATATTAAAACAATCAGTTTTTTCATTATATTAAGTTTGTAATGTCGCAGGTAGAACCTGCTCCTACATTTTTAAATCATTGGTAGGAGCAATCTCCTGATTGCGATACATTAAATTAAAAGGTTTTCTCTGTTACATTTTAATTGAGTAATACAAACTTCTTCGTATCTGTAAATCTTCCTGCTTTTATTCTATAGAAATAAACACCAGTAGGTAATTTGCAAAACTTATCATCAGTGCCATTCCATCTCACAATCTTATAGCCCGTTTTCTCATCTTCATCTACAAGTGTTTTAACAAGTTTACCTCTGATGTCGTAAATCTTGAGAACAACCCTGCAATCTTCAGGTATTGCATATCTTATAGCAGTCTCCCTGCCGAACGGATTGGGAATGTTCTGAGATTGTGAGAAAAATCTTGGAACAGGTTTATCCTTCTTCTCTTCTTCAACCTTCGCCCCTATTGTATCTATTGCAAAGGTGTCGTCTGAAACATCGTAAACAGTGGCGACCGCATTGTCCTTAATTCTCACAAGACATTGCGTGGAAGGCTTATTTGGTATGTTCCAGATTATTGAACTATCGTTCGCGGCAGTTACAATAGAAGTCCAGGTAGAGCCATTATTGGTTGAATATTCAATCTTCAACTCACTTATCCCGGGAGTGGCTCCGTATGATATAATCTGTTCTTCTCCAACAACGAATACCTCTCCACCATTAGGAAAAATGACATTAATAGAACTCGTTACAGAAAAATTGGAATTGCTCATATCAGTGATTGTAGTGTTTTCAACATCCGTTATTTTTATCCTGTAGGTATTATAGGGTGCATTAGGAATCTTCCATCCATAGACACCTGTATTAAAAATAGAAGTTACTAAGCTTGTCCATGAACCTCCTCCATTTGTGGAGACTTCGATTTTCACCTTGGAAATACCAGGTGAAGCATTCCAGGTTATATTCTGGGAACTCCCTACATCCCAGTTTTCTCCACCGTTTGGGGATGTAACAGTTAAGGATGTTGTAATATTAAACAGGTCTGACATATCAAGAATAGATAAGTTATCTGTATCTGTAACTCTGACCAGGGCAGTGCTTGTTGGTTTATTAGGCACATTCCAGGGGTAGAAACCATTGTTTGGAGTCGAGGTTTTTATGCTCGTCCAGTTTGACCCAGCATTTGTAGAATACTCTAATTTTACATCGGTGATACCTTCCGTTGCGTCCCAGGTAATTGTCTCCAAATTCCCTACTTCCCAGTTGTCTCCTCCAACAGGAGAAGTGATGGTTATTGAACTTGTAAGAGAAAAAAGATTATCTGATATATCAAGTGTCGATGCATTTGATGCATCCGTGACCTTTACAAGATATGAATTACCGGGTTTATTAGGAATATTCCACCCGCATATACTGTCGTTCAGTGTCTTTGTCTCTATAATAGTCCAGGTTCCGCCACCATTAGTTGAGTATTCAACCTTTACGCTGTCTATGGTGCCAGTCCACGTCCAGGTGATAAGTTCTATGTCTCCAACAAGTAGATTTTCACCACCATTTGGTGAAAGAATAGTTATAGTCTGTGAATATAGACCTGTATAAAAAAGAGACAGTATCAGTAAAAAAAATACCATTCTCAATTTCATCTTTCCTCCTTTTTAGAAAATATTGATTTGCATTAAATTGTAGGTAAATAATCAGTAAACTCCGTTACATTTTTCTCTAAGGGTGTCATTGCGAGCAACTCTTCTTGCTCGTCTTATGCGAAGCAATCTCCTATTCGCTCTCAGTTAATATGAGATTGCCACGCCTTCACTTCGTTCAGGCTCGCAATGACGGGCTTTACTGAGTATTTACAATTGCAGAAATTTAAACTTTTTTAGAGCCTTTTTAACACCTCCTTCCACTGTTTAGATAAAAAAATGATAACACTATTAAGCAAATCTGTCAAGCAAAAAATCAGAGACCTCGCTAAATCTCTTCTACCAATTTAAGGAAACGTTTGTATCGAATAGCAGTCCAGCTTTCCGCACTTGATGCACCGAGTGATAAGCTTATCATTGATACCTTACAGGCAACCTCTTCGGATGGTGCTTCATAGATATCCAGAAAATCAAAAGACCCTAAAAGTGCATAATGTGCAATGAACTTTACCTCTGGACATTTTTCCTTAACCTTCTTTATCCATTCCTCACCGATTGCTGCTCGTTCCTTCATCCTCTTTGTTACCTCTGGTGAGAGTTTAGTCATTAAAATATAAGTTGGCATACTACCTCCTTTTTAAATTTCGCTGTTTCCTTTAACCTTTACCCTTGCCTTTTATAAAGTTGTCAAGTGTCTTGAGTGTTCTGTGGCTATGATAACTGAACCAGTTAGAAAGGAGAAAAAAGACCTCCTTAAAGTCGTCTGATTTCGTCTCCTGGTAATACTCTTCTTTTTCCTGTTTCTGAATTTTTGTCATTAAATGATATATAGGTCTGCTTATTTTGACAGCACCTGAATTACTTACTCTACATTTTTCACACAGTATTCCACCTTTTTCATTTGAGAAATAAACTTGTGAAAAACTTTTTTGGCCGCAAGCAGTGCATTTTTCAAGTTCAATCCTGAAACCAAGAAGAGAAGCACCTTTCAGAAGAAATCGTATAAGTATAAAGGGAAGTTCTTCCTTTTTTCGCTGATTAATGCTGTGCAATGTGAAGAGTGAATATTGATAAAGTGTTTTTGAAACCTGCTCTTGAGCAAGAAAGGTAAAAAGAAAATCTATAACGACAATAGCATAATTAAACTTCGCAAGGACGTTGTGAATATCTTTGAAGAATTCGACCATTTCTGCTTCTTTTACAAGGTAAATCTCACTTGTCTCTTTCTTGTAGAAGACAATTTCAGAATTGACAAGGCTCTGAAGCGCAGCAGCCATTCTACTTTTTGGTTTTCTTACTCCCTTTGCAATGAGTTTTATCTTTCCAAACCCTTCACTGAAAGCAGTGATAATTCGACTGGTTTCACGATAATCCATCCCCTTTAGAATTATCACATGTGTTTTTTTTATCTGTTCTTTCATAGTAAATTATCTTTTTCCCTGGAAAATATCTTTTATAATTTCTCTGTGGCTTTTGAAAGGAATCTCAGGCAGGTCTTTATAATCAAAGTATCGAATGTCAACCGCATCGTCTCCAGCTTTTGCTTCGCCTTTTAAGACATCAAGGGTATAGGCAAGGACAATAACACTTTTGTATCTCCATCCCCTCTGTTGATATAGACCGACCAGGCTTCTTATCCTGCAGTCAAGGTTCGTCTCTTCTTTTATCTCTCTTAAAATGGTCTCTTCTGGCTTCTCGTCTATTTCAAGAAAACCTGTGGGGAGTGTCCATCTTCCCTTGCAGGGCTCTACACCCCTTTTTATAAGGAGAATTCTTTTCTCTTTATCGAGGATTACACCAGCAACAACAGGGACGGGGTTTTCGTAAACAAATTCATTGCACCCTCGACAGAATAATCGCTCACTATCGCCCTCCTTTTTGGGAACAAGTTCTTCTCCACATTGAGGGCAGTATCTCAACTTCATATTCTTTTTTTCCTACTTTCACATTTTCTAAAAACTTAACATTTTTAGACAAATTTATTATAGATTATAGGACGATTTAAGTCAAGAAAAATCATGATTGGAGTTTTTTCATGAAATTTTAACTGGTTTGTTGATAGCTTGGGTTTCAGCTTACACAAATCTTTTTCTTCTACTTGATCTGTTTTTACGAAGAAAAATCTTTAGTTTCAGGAGTTGCATTCCCGAAACACCATAAAGAGTTGGAGAGAGATGCAGAAGTGCAAAAATTGCTTCTTTTTGTGATAAGATAAGTTATTATATATTCAGACTTACAATTAAGGATATGAGAAGTGCAAAAATTGCACCTCTTCTTAAACTTTTTTTTAAAAATCTAAAATTTGAAAAAATGTAAGTCTATATATATTAACAGTTACAAAAATGTGAAACTATGGCACGAAAATTGCACATATTTTTGTGGACTCTGTGATTTTGCACTGTGCAATCAAAGATTTGACATTCAATAAGAAAGTTGCATAATATTAAAATAACAAAATCAAAATAACATATTGTAAAAAAGGAGGAATAATGAAAAAGATATTGATATGTTTGATTTTGGCAGTAATTATTGCATCAACTGTCCACCCCCAGGACTGGCCAATGTATGGTCGTGATTTATGCCATACAGCACTCCAGAGTGGGAAAGGTTTAATAACTAATGCCGCCGCAGTTATGGTTAAGTGGGAATTCACAGATGGGACTGCCATATATGTCTGGAATCCTGTTGTCGGTGATGCGGATGGAAATGGCTCATATGAAGTCTTTGCCGGAGATATTGATTATTATGGTTATTTATTGAGTGGAACTACAGGCGCGTCACTGTGGACCTATCAAGGTGGTGAGTGTGTACACGCCTCAGGAGCAATTGGGAACGTGGATGGAGGAACGGACATAGAGGTAATTCTGATTAACTGTGGGACAGATATCTCTTGCTTGAGCGGTGTGGATGGAAGTGAAAAGTGGCATATTGGATTAACTGGAGGGTGGGCTCATTCAAGTCCGGCAATCTGTGATGTAGATTCTGATGGAGAGATGGAGGTAGTGGTAGCGCTCACATACCCCGGCAACCCAGGACTTGTTTCTCTGAAAGGTAGTGATGGAAGTTTAGAGTGGTGTTTCCCAGTAATGTCCTTTAGCTCTCCTGCAATTGCTGATGTTGATGATGATGGCACTTTAGAGGTGCTCTACGTTGGGAGTGACTCTCTTTACTGTATAGATGGGGTCTCTGGAAATCTCGAGTGGGGTTTTCCGTGCTTAAATGGTAATCTGATGAGTACGCCAACATTGATAAATGTTGATGGAGACGCTGCATTGGAGGTTTTCTTCGGTACGTACGGTGATGTCTTCTACAGTGTGGATGGAGAGACTGGGCTCGAGGAGTGGAATGAAAATGTGTCAGATTGGATAGGTTATGCCACACCTGCAGCAGCAGATCTCGATTCAGATGGCAACGTGGAAGTCGTCTTTGTAGTTCGGAATGGCTGGGTGCATTGCAGGGATGGTGATACAGGAGGTGTTGAATGGGACTACAACCTAGGTTCGTCGTCGAGGGATGCTGATCCCTCTATTGCTGACATAGATGGAGATAACTCCCTTGAGGTCATAGTAATGGCAGACGGAGGTAATATTCACGTCATAGATGGAGCAACTGGAAATCTTGAATGGACATACTCGGGCAGTGGTTATCATTATGTAGTGCCCGCGGATGTTGATGGAGATGGTTGGTTGGAACTCGTCTATGTATCTAACTCACCAACAAGAAGGGTGGTATGTTTGGATAACATAGATGTAAGTATAGGACTTACTGGGTTTAATGCAATAGGGAAAGAGGGCCTTGTGCAGATATCCTGGAGCGTGGAGGCAGGAATTGATAATTACAAATGGTTGATTGTTCGCTCTATGTGTTCTGCGAGTGGTTATGAGCAGATTGCTGAACTTCCAACAAAAGTGGCTCCAGCCAGTTATGTATGGATTGACTCTCTTGTGTGTCCTGGTGTTCTCTATTATTACAAGCTCGGAGATGTGGATAGAGATGGTAGAGTTACCTGGCATGGGCCTGTTACCGCAGAGGCGAGGGCATTTCATGAATTGTCACTTGCTCTGTCAGCGAAACCAAATCCATTTAGATGCAATGAAGGTGTAGAGATTAGGTATCAGGTTCCTGGGGGAAGGAGCCGCACAGCACTTCCTGTAACTCTCAGTATTTATAATGAAAGCGGTGTGCTTGTGCGAGTGCTTGTTGATAAAAGTCAAGCGCCGAAATCTCATGTTATCCCATGGGATGGAAAAGATAGAGATGGTAAGTTTGTACCGAGTGGAACGTATTTTTGTTGTCTTAACGTGGATGGAAAGAGGGTAACTCGCAAAATAATTATCATAAAATAACTATATGCTTATCTGTTTAACTCATTTTAGCTCTTTTTTTGTAATGGACGGTAAAAAGGGGGCATTACGTTCCTCCAAGTCGATGCGAAGGGGCAGTATAGAAAACGATACTGTCCGATGAAGGGGATTCGTACATTGTTTTGTATTTGAGCTTAGTCTCTTCAGGTTTAACTTTTCTTTTTTCAATAACAAGGTTAGTTACAGACATAAGAAAAACCCCAAGAAAAAGTGTGGCAACTGCATAATACAATTTCACGGGTCTATTCAAAAAAGTGAATACATTATATCGTCGTTCAATCCCTATTCTCTTTTGAATCAATTGATAAACTTTTTTGTCAGGTGCTATTTCTTTCTTGTCATTCATCCTTTCAAAAAGGGTTTCTATCTTTGTTACTTCTTTTTGACATCTTTCACATCTTAAAAGATGTTCGTTTACCCTCATTTCTGAAACAGAATCAAGTTCTCCAAGAAGATAATCAAAAATATACTCTTTTATTTCTTTACAGTTCATCTTTCCTCCTTTTCTCTTTATCCTCCATCTTCCATCTTCCATCCTACATCCCTTACTTTCCCTCTTTAACTCATCATCCATCCCTTATTCATCTTTCTTTACCAATTTCTGCATTTTTTTCAACCCCTCATATATTCTCGTCTTTACAGTGCCGAGCGGACAGTCTATAACTTCTGAGATTTCTTTATACTTCATTCCCTGATAAAATTTAAGAATAATAACTATTCGTTGAGTTTCCGGCACTTTCATCAATGCTTTTTGAATCTGAATCTTTGCCAGTAAATCTTCCTCCTTGAAATTATCCTCTTTCATAATTAAGTTTTCATAATCTACAATTTTATTACTTCCTTTTCTTAATGCTTTATAAGAAAGATTCGTAGCCACCCTGTAAAGCCAGTTTTTAAGTTTTCCTCTTTCCTCAAGGTTGGATTCATATAGTTTTATAAAGGTCTCTTCAAGAATATCTTCAGCAAGATCCCAGTTACCAAGAAGTTTAAGTAAATAATTAAAAATGCTGGCGCTAAAACGATTATAGAGGGATTCAAACGCATTTTCATCACCTTTCTTGAATAAGCGATAAAGTAAAAATGGTTCTAAGCTATTATAACTTCTGCTGATTATTCTTCTCCGTATTTAATCAATTGTTCAAGGATATCTTTATCATCTGGATGTTCTTCGAGCCAACCTGCAAGCACCTTGATTGCCTCCTCTTTCCTTTCGTTTTCATAATATTTTTCAGCAACTTTTTTTATTATAGTTGAATTCTTTTCAATGTCAAGTGCCTTCTTTAAAGTTTCGTCACCTTTCTCGATTTCATTTAATTTATAATAAATCGATGCTTCTATACAATGAAAGGCAATTTGATTGATAGCATATGGACTTGGTGGAAAATTTTGAGCAAATTGAATCTCCTCTAATGCCTCATCGTATCTTTCCTCATTAACCAAGACATTAATAAGAGCAAAGAGGGTTGCCCGATAGTTCGACATCATCTTCTTACAACCTATATTGAGTGATTCAGGTGAAGCAGAAAATAATGTTTTTAGTTTGAATGTTGAATGAAAAAGTTCTCTTGTCCTTTCAATCTCCACATCTCCTTCTCCAAACTCAAGAACAAGTCCTCGGAGTCTTAAAGAGTATTCTTTTGTTCTGGAGTGTGAAACAGTTGTTGCAAAAACAACAGGTCTTTTTTTGTTCTTTACTAAGATTTTAATCAAGGAATCAGCTACAAAGATAATTTCACCCGATTTTTTTTTGATAGGTTTAAGTTCGCGTATCTCTTCTTCATCTAATGGAATGGGCAATCCATTTTCTTTCAGAAAGAGTGAATTCTCTGTGACATTCAAAAGAGACCAATTTACAATCAGAACGTCCTTTCTTATACCTTTTCCTTGAAGATACCAGCCAGGATACGTATCATTATCACCATTAGTTATGAGAATGCCATTTTGGGGCACACTCAAAAGCAGATTCTCATTAAAGTCAAGAAGGAGTTGAAGATTAATAGGGCTTCTGAAATGAAGGTTTATCTCTTTTTCCCAGATTTCACTGATTTTGAAAAATTCCTCTTCACCTTTCCATACTTTTGTAAAAAGTAATGGCCAGTTAAAACTGTGATAAAGTTGAACAAAATCTTTAATCACTCCATAAACATCCTTATTATCAAACAGTTCAAAATGACTCAAGTGGAATGGTAAAGGCTCTAAGGATGTTAACATTGTCGAAGTTAAAGAAACCAATCCATCTCCATCAAATTCTTCTGGAAATTCTCCATCGAATTCCTTCTTTCCTCTAATTGAGGCGAAATTTTTGTTCTCTTCGAGTTTCTTATGCCGCCATCCTACCAATCTGTTTTTTCTTACCCAGGAAATAAAATCCGATTCTAACACTAAATCTTTCGCATGCTCCTCCATTCCATCAATAAAAAAGAAGCGAAAAGGACTTTCCCCTTTTTTTACACTATCAATGTTTGCAAAATTTGAACCCAAAAATGGTGTTCCTACAGCAATAATTGCTGGTGATATGTCTCCCTGGTAAAGGGTTGCATCTGCAATATAGCGATGGGAAATTAAACCGCCAATTCCGAAACCCACAACATCTAATCTGAATTCTCCATATTCTTTATGAAGATGCTCAAGTTCTTTTGCAAGAAATACTGCATTATCCTCAATTGATTGTTCGTTAGAATAAATAAAAGTCCAGATAGGAAGATTATAACCTTCTTTTTTAAGATACCCGCGAAAATTTTCAAGATAATGACCCGTATGTAAATCACTGATGAGAAGGAGTGCTTCATTTGTTTTTGATGAGTTCAGTATCCCGTATTTCTCCGGTAGTTCAATTAATCTATAATTCCCTGCGTGGTAGATATGCGTTACTAATGTACCATTTTCAAGCCTTGAATTTGCTATGGGAAGGTACCCATTCTCCAATTTTACAGCCAACCGTTCTTGGTTGTTCTTTGCAGGAAAGGAAACTAAAACAGGTTTTTCAAAAACAAGTGTTTCGGGTTTGATAGAAAAGGATAGCTTTAATGTTCTGTAACCTTCTCTGAAGGATCTTGCCCCTTCAGTTATTTTTCTAATTTCAATTGTGGTCGACTCTAAAACTGCTCCTTTGGGGAAGTTAAATGTTATATTTTCAAGTTTTACTACCTTATCCTCTGGTCCAACCTCTGTTTTGATATATGCTTTACTGCAGGAAAGAACAAACAACAATATAAAAAAAGATAATCTTTTCATACACACCTCCTTTTATATACATAACCCTTGAATAAGCCAAAAGGTTCAATTTTTTTTCTTTTGTCATTTACTTCTATTCCCTCTGCTCTATGCCCAATGCTCAATGCTCTTTGTTTAACCTTTAATCTTTATTCTTGAAACCGATCATTCTAACTACTCTTAGAAATTGATTGACTTTCGGCTATTTTTATAGTATGAAATATCAAATGGAGGTGAGCAGGTTGTTTTGAGCAAAAAGTAGAGGTCAAGAAAGAAAATTAACAGGGATTGGAAGAGTGTATAAATGAAACGAATTATCTTTATTGTTTTAATTCTTCTTTTTTCAATACATCTTACGAGTGATGAGATGAAGAAACATCCAGGTTGGGCAATTGTCACGTCTGCTGTGCTTCCAGGAGGAGGACAGTTCTATGCTGAGAGCTATGTGAGAGGAATATTTTTCTCAACCTTGCAGATTTCTCTTATTTCTTTAACCGTTTATGAGAAGGTTCAGGAAAGGGATTATTGGAAATTATATAATGAGAATCACGAACAAGACACCTGGCATAAGTTTAATAAGCATAAGAGCAGGGTGAGAAATCTCCTCTGGTGGGATGCAGGGATATGGTTTCTTTCCTGCGCTGACGCATTTGCAGATGCGCACTTTTATGGGTTTAATGATGTAGAAGGTTTCTCTCTTCAGTTAGAGCAAAAAGCAGAGGGCATGCAGATAGGGGTAATATTTAAGTTTTAGACCGTGAGTAAAATCTGGGGAATGCGGAGCACCAGAGCACAAGGCATAAGAGCACATGGAATTGTTTAGAGATAATTTTTTTTCAAAAGGATGTTATTGCGCAGCTACAGTTTGCTCATACTGAACCTCGAATAGCGGGATGGCTTGGTGGAAGACAGATATTAGGTACAGAAGGAATCGAACCAGCTTTGAGAGGGGTTAAAAGTCCAGAAGAAGTGCTGAACGATTGCGCAAAAAAAATAGAGGAATACCTCAAAGCGGAAGAGTAATAAATTGTTGAGAGTATGTAAATTTGTTACCAAATTTAAGGTTTTTATCTGAGTGATTTTATGAAACGGATTTGGAGATGGTTAAAAGAGAGTTTTCTTAAAATAGCAAGGCTCGATAGTACCCCACTCAAGATAGCAATTGGAATTGGTCTGGGTGCTTTCATTGCAATGTTTCCCATTATAGGTTTCCAATTTCTCACGGGTCTTCTTCTCTCTCTCATCTTCAGGGTCAATAAGGTCTCAGTTGTTATCACCACACAGGTAGTCTGTAATCCTCTGTCTCTCCCATTTTTATTCTTCCTCGATTTTAAAGTTGGTGAAAAAATTCTCAAAGTTAATTCTTCTTTGACAATTCATTCATTCAGGCTGCTCTTGAGGGAAGTCAACTTCAGAAACGTTTTCACAGTTCTCGGTGATATTGCAAAACCTCTCTATCTCGGAAGTGCAGTTACTGCCCCTGTTATCGGTTTAATTGCATTTCTCCTCGGCTATTTTCTTATTAAAAAGTTTAAGACGAAAAGAAAACATAAAATATAAGCACTCATAATCTGCTTATGTGTCGGTTGATATTCGTGTATAAATTGCATCTTTCTTTTTATCACTTATTTGTAGCAATTGACATATCCCAAGGGGATGGTTTATACTAAATAAGATAAGAGTTCCGGGATTCATCCCGAAAGTCTATGATTCGATATACTAAGTATACGTCCTCGACTAAAATAAATGGGCAGTGGGGGTTTTCACTATTAAATTTATAAAACTAAAGTTTTCCAATTATCAAAGTTTTCATCTTTTAATTCTTTACTTGGCTTGTCAAAATACACCCATCTTCCACGATATTTTCTTTGATCTGTATTGGTAACTATTCCACCAAAAAGGTTCTTGCCTTTTTTATTTTCCTTTTTCATATATTTACGTAGTCCGTCAATTTTGGTTCCAGCAATTTTCTTGGTGTAACCTGCTTTGGTATCAAATAAACCAATTCTACCATCTTT
>SOKM01000283.1 GCA_004375785.1 Candidatus Cloacimonadota bacterium
AAACGAAAAAATAATGAACATCAAAGAATTATTTGAAGATTTTCTTAAGGATGAACTTAGACTGGATGAGAAGCAGTTTGATGCTGTAATGGGAGATAAAGAAAAGGACAAAACTGCATACAGGCTTCTGATTACCGCACCAGCAGGTTCAGGAAAGACAAGGGTTCTGGCGTCAAGATATCTGAAACTATTGGTTGACGGAGAAAAACCTGAAAATATAATAGCCATAACATTTACACGGAAAGCAGCCGGTGAAATGAAGGAACGCATCGTAGATTACATTCTCAAATTGAGGGATAAAGTTATACATAATAATCTCTCCTGTGATGTTTCTTTATCTCTAATAGACAGAGATAAACTCAATAGATTGATACTTGGAATGCGTATCTCAACTATAGATTCTTTTCTTTCAAAGATTATAAGGCTTTTCCCTGGTGAATCAGGGGTTGACCCCAATTTCAAAGTAATAGATGAAATAGAAGAGGAAGAATTAATAGACAATGTTATTGATGGGCTAATCGAAGAGAGGATGGAAAAGGATAGAAAAATTATAGACCTTCTGAGATTTTTCAATTTCATATATTCTCCCGTCGCATCGGGTCAATTCTGTTTCTTAAACAGTATAAAGAAAATTATAAGCAACTGGGAAATGTATTGTGATACAATATTAAAATTGAGCCACACAAGCAAGGCGGAAATTGCAAAAGGCATAAAAAGGTTCATTGGTGAAGAACTCAGTATTGTAAAAAGACTCAATGACCTTGAAAAAAAAGTAATGGAATTCAAAGGTATTTACCAAAAAAAAACTAACGCTGTCAATGATTTTATAGATTTTATTTCCCACAATTCGATAGATACGATAAGGAATAACAAAGAGAAATTTATGAGTTACATTGACCTCTTCTACACAAAAGATAAACATCTAAGGAAAAGACTCATTATAAAGCTCGAGGATTCCCATACCCAGAACATGTTCAGAGAGATTTCGCTCCTTTATGAGAGATGTATTCAGGCTTTTTTATTAGAAAAGGACATTGAGCACGGATACCTTTCCAAAAACTTTGTCGAGTTAATTACATCTATTATGGAAAGGTTAAAGAGAAGAAAGAAGGAACTTGGAGTTCTTGGAATAGGAGACCTGAAGACAGTAACATACGAACTTTTAACCAAACACAGGGAGAGATTCAACGTTCTTTACAATATGGACGCGAGGGTTAATCATTATCTTATAGATGAATTTCAGGATACCGACCCAATCCAGTGGGATATATTTAGTGAACTCACAAGGGATTGGTTTTCAGGAGAGACAGCAAAACAGGAACTTAACATCATTCCTACAATCTTTCTTGTTGGTGATGAGAAACAATCCATATATAGTTTTAGAAATGCTGATGTGAGAATCATGAACGACATAAAGGAAAAGGAAGACTTCTTTACAAAAACATTTTATCTTGTCAAAAATTATAGAAGTAAAAAAGAGATTGTTGAATCGGTAAATCTTCTTTTCAGAGAAAAGATGAAAAGGCTGAAAGATAGAGATTTTTCCGTAGGGTATGAAGAAATGATTCCAGATGATGTGAAAGGTGGAGGCACTGTAAAAATAATTGAATGCTCTATAGAAGGAAGAAAGAATTCAAGGATTCCACAATTAGCTGAGAGTGTGGCAGGACTTATTCTCTCGCTAAACGAGAGATTCAAATCCTGGGATAATATTGCTCTTCTTTTCAGAGATTCATTAAATTTTCATTTTTATGAAGAGATATTTGAGAAAAAAGGAATTCCTTATATCTCTTCAGGAGGGAAATCTTTCTTTGAAAATAGAGAAGTCAGGGAAATTATCAAGATACTCAATTTTCTTGAAAACCCCTATGACGATATTAACTTCTCTGCCCTATTCCTCTCCCCTATTTTCACCCATAGCCTGAGTGATTTATTAAGATTGGTTATGTGTGATTCTGTAAATGGAGCAGATTCAGATGAAGCATTATCCCTGTATGAGAAATTAGGACTAAACTTCATAGATGATTACAGGAAATTTTTTGATTTAACAAGAGATTGGCTTAATAAAAGAGATAAGATTTCATATTCACGTTTAATTGAAGAAATTATTATGGAAACAAATGCTTACGGAATTCTTGTTGATAGAAGGGGAGGACAGAAGGATGTAAATATAAAAAAAATTTTGCACCTCATTGAAAACATATCTCAGGAAAAAATGAATTACTCTTTCTTTTTCGATAGGTTAAACAGGGTAATAAAGGCAAGAGAGAAAAACGCAGACATTGATATTGGGATACCTTCTTTTGAAGAAGAGGAGACCGGTGCTCTTCACATTATGACAGTTCACAAAGCAAAAGGGCTCGAATTCTCAGTGGTTATAGTTCCTGAGGTTGATTCAGCAGTTATCAAAGGAAAAATAGAAGGAATATCTCTCGACAGAGACAATCCAATCCTGCTTTTTCTGAAGAAATATAATGAAATGGAAACTCCATTGCTAAAGAAATTTAAAGAACGTATGAAAGAGAGAGAAGAGGAAGAACTCAAAAGACTATTTTATGTAGCACTCACCAGAGCTAAGGAAGAGTTATACCTTTTTATATCACAGAAAAAAAGGAATGACAGAAAGGTCTGGATGAACATAGTCTGCGATTCAAACCTTCCAAGAACAGATAAACTTGAAATGACATTAATAACCGAAAAGGAAAAGTTTTTATCACCTGCTCTAGAACATGCGGTTTACAGATTTACTGAGAAAAAGAAAAGAATTCCTCTGAGAAAGGAGACCACACCGAGCGAAAAGGAGATTGTTCTTTATAATATTGAGAATGAGAGAGCAAAAATCAAGGGAACTATCTTGCACAAACTTTTTGAATTTGCCGGGGCTGGAATGATAAAAAAAGAGAAAATGAAGAGGTTTTCAGAAACCGTGCGAAAAATTGCAAATCAGGTAGATGACCAATTCATCTCTAATGATAATTTTCTTGATGGGATAGAGAAAGAATTTTCAAGGGTTATGGGGAATGAAGAAATTATGAAAGTAATTACAAATGAGCATAGTTTAACTGAGTTTTCCTATTCACTTGAGAGAGAAAACGAGAACGGTGAAACTGAAATCGTATCCGGTATAATGGATAAGGTTCTTTTTGATGGAGACGAAGTCAGTGTATATGACTTCAAGACAGATTCATTGGGAGGAATGACAAAAAAAGAATTTATTGATGAAGCGAAAAAGAAATATAAGAAACAGATGGAGGCTTACAGATATGCTGCACAGAAGCTCTTTGAAAAAGAAAATGTAAGAATTTTTCTCATTCTAACCTCAATTCTTGAAATCATAGAAGTATAAAATTTTTCAGAAATCTAAAAAAATACTTTGACAAAATTTGAAATTTATGATATAAACCTATAATATTAATATAAACCTTAAACTATGGAGAGGAGGTGAAAAAATGCCTGGTGGAATAAAAGCAGTGAAACTAATTTTCACAATACTTGCATGGTTAGCCCTTATCGGTGGCATCCTTGTAGGAGTCATAATGATGTTTGCAGGAGGAGCAGTAGGAGCATCTGGTGAAGAAGGGGCAGCAGGAGGATTTGCAGTGTTTGCTGGGATGGGTTTGTTTTACATCATCTTTGGAATTGTTATTTTTATCCTCTATTTTATGACAGCAAAAGGTGTGGCAAACAAAAAGAATTATGGTAAGATTCTGGCTATCATTTTTGGTATCCTAATGCTGCCGAGTATCCCTATCGGAACAATTCTTGGAATAGTTATCCTCTTAAATATTTTCAACGAACAGGGCAAAGCTTGGTTCGCAGGTACTGCTACAACAACTACACAATAAAAAGCTACAAGTTTTTAGAAATAGATAAAAGGGGGGCATTGTGATGCTCCCCTTTTTTTCTCCCATCTGTGTAATCTGCTTTTTAATCTGTGTAATCCGTTACAGGAGGCTTAAATGGGTAATGAAGCTGTTGAAAAAAATCCAGGAGAAATGGAATCACAATCACAGACAGTAAAAGCAAAAACTTCAGGATTAGCGATTGCAGGTTTCGTCTGTGGCTTAATCGGCTTTATACTACCATTCCCTTTCATTTTTCTTGGACCTGTCGCAATAATTCTTAGTATTATTGCATTGGTACAAATCAACAAAAATGAAAATGTAAAAGGATTGGGTTTTGGAATAGCTGGATTAATACTTGGCTGTATATCCTTCCTTATGATACCTATCCTTGCAGCAATTGCAATTCCCAATTTTATTTCGATGCGGATAAGAGCTAAGGAAGCTTCCGTTAAATCCGATATGCATGTGGTGCAGTTGTGTATGGAAGATTGGTCCACGATGGCAGACTGGAGGTATCCTACATCTATAAATGATAGGACACCAACTGGAACTATCTTCTCTGAACTACTTCCGGGAAATATGGCAAACCCTTTCACAAACGAACCTCTTAATATAAGATTTATGGATGTATCAGAACCCTTTCCTTCAGAGTATGACGAAATCAGTATCATGCCAGGTGATATCTACATCTTTTGTGATGAAATAGATTATACTATTCTGGCTGGCGGGAGAAATGGAAAATCCCTTGAATTACATCTTACTTCAGGCTATTAGTCTAATATTACAACCAAGAGAGGCTGTGCCAAAATGTCAATTTATGCAAGGTAGCCGCAACCTTTAGGTTGCGTAATTTATTGTACAATGAGACGTTATGTTCGCAGGCTAAAGCCTGCGCCTACCACATAAAAAAATGCCGGAACTTCCAGAACTTGAGGTAATAAAAAATATTTTAGCAAAAGATATTACGGGAAAAGAAATTTGTTGTCCTGTTTTCACAAAACCTTACATACTAAAAGGTTTTTTTAATGGATATGGAAAATTCTTTCCCTCACGAATAGAAAAAATCGAGAGAAAAGGGAAATATCTGCTTTTTCATCTAACAAACAAAGTTATTATAGTAATTCACCTGAGCCCCTCTTTTACAGAAAGTTACCTGAAGGCTCAACTCCTTAAAGAAAGAAAACAACTTAAAATATTCCTGAAAGACCAAAACAAAATTGCTGGAATCGGCAACGCATATGCTAACGAGATATTATGGGACGCACAATTATCACCTTTTAAGTCTTCAGATTCACTTACAGCTCGAGATGTGAAGAAACTTTTTAGCTCCATAAGAAAGGTTTTAAGAAACGGGATAAAGGAGATAGAGAAACGGGTGAGAGGAAAACTTTTTATCAAGGAACCAAGAGATTTTATGATAGTCCATAATAAAAAGGATGCCCCTTGTCCAGGATGTGAAAACAAAATTGAATGGGTTTATTCAAAAAAGAACACAACTTACTATTGCCCCCATTGTCAGACAAAAGGGAAAATTTATAAAGATAGGAGATTATCAAGGTTTCTGAAATAGAATCTAATTTCAGGTAGAGAGAAACAAGCCTTCCTTGTGTCAGTCCAAGGTTTCGCTACTCCATTCTGAAACCTAATAACAACTTGAAGCGATTTAACAGGTGAGGCTTCCAGCCTCACAAACCGCTTTGGTAAGGCAAGATGCCTTACCTGTTTTGGATTGTATGTGCAAATCTTTGGGTAATTTTGCTTGACAAAATTAAAAAAATCTGATAGTAATAGAAAAAATAAAAAGAAGGAGGTCAAATGGGAGATATAGGAAAGGGTTTGAGGAATCTTTTGGAGAAGATAGTATATCATATTCCCGGGTATGCAGGTTATCAAAAAAGAGAGAGAAGAAGGGAAACAGACCATCTTTACAGAATGTATCTCGTGGATAAACTAAGAGCGATAAAAAGGGGATTTGATGAGGTCTCAACTAAAATAACTGATATGGGAAACCTTGATCTGCTTAAACCTGTTGACAGAATTTATAAAAAATTGGAAAAGATAACTGACAAGGTAAGGTTTGCAGATCATGGGTATAAAGGTTTCTTTGATGTTGTTTCTGTAGATTTTCCTGAACTGGAAAAACTGTACAATTTCGATCTGTCCCTGAACCAGGATATAATAGCATTAAAAGAAAAGGTTGATATTCTAACAAAAGCCCTTGATTCTGATACTCTCTTACCACACCTTGAAGGATTTATGAAATCAATTGATGAATTTAATGAAAAGATTGCTTCAAGGGATGAGTGTATAACAGGAATAAGTGGAGGATAGTATTATGGCAAAATTTTTTGAAGTAATTGAATATTTTGATGAAACAGGCGAAGAAATGGTGCACCGGATTCCGGAAACCGGTTCTGGAGAGACACAGCTCGGAAGTCAACTGGTAGTGAGAGAAAGCCAGTTTGCTGTGTTCTTCAGGGACGGGAAAGCACTCGACTCATTTGGTCCTGGAAGACACACCCTGACCACTCTTAATCTGCCGGGGATTAGGAGGGTAATTGGCGCTGCTTTCGACGGCAAGAGTCCTTTCAGGGTTGAGGTATATTATGTTAATGGAAAGGTTTTTACAAACTCGAAATGGGGAACTCAGGAACCCATTCCATTCAGGGATACTGAATTGCATATGGTCAGGTTGCGTGCATTCGGAACATACAGTGAGCGAGTGATTGAACCACAGCTCTTCATAAATAAGATTGTTGGGACACAGGGAGTTTTTAGAAGGAATGAGATAGAAGATTTTCTGAGAACCATTATCATCGCCCGTCTAACGGATTTTCTTGGTGAAAATCTGAAAAGTATTTTTGACCTACCACAGCATTATGATGAGGTTTCTGCAGGGACAAAAGCAAGGGTTCAGGATGATTTCTCAAAGTATGGTATGGAGCTGGTTGATTTTTATATCAATGCTATTACACCCCCGCAGGATGTTCAGAAGATGATTGATGCGCGTTCAGGTATGGGTGCAGTTGGTGACCTTGGAAAGTTTACACAATTCTCAGCAGCCAGAGCCCTGAGGGATGCAGCAAGCCAGGCTGGAGGAGAAGGTGGTGGTGCAGGAACAGCAGGTGCAGGCCTTGGACTCGGTGCAGGACTTGGCATGGGTATGATGATGCCAGGAATGATAAGCCAGGCATATGGACAAACCGGTGGACCACAGATAAAATGCCCTAAATGCGGGGGTTTAAACCCTGCTACTTCAAAATTCTGCAGTGGATGTGGAGAAAAACTTGAGATGGAAACGATAAACTGTCCTAAATGCAAGCAATCTATTCCAAAAAGGAGTAAATTCTGTCCAAACTGCGGGTCTTCGCTCGCACCCAAAATGATAAAGTGCTCAAAGTGTGGAACAGATGCTCCAGATGGAACAAAATTCTGCCCTGACTGTGGGAATAATCTTGTCACCCCGGAAAAACCAAAAGAGGAGCCTAAAAAAGAAGGTTAGAAGAGCGTCATTACGATTGAAAATGTTAGAAATTATATCTAAATATCCTCAAAAAGAGCGGATTAAAGGATTTCTGTTAATTTTAACCTTTCTATTTCTTTTAATTCCACCTCTTTTTGCTCTTAATTTCAATGGTAATACCGGATTCTCTATCCCAATTGGAAATTGGGCTACCTATCATAATTCTGGTCCCTTCATATCTTTTGGCTCTGATTTGCTCAAAAAAGATTTTTTAACCTGTGGTTTCTCTTTTGATATATCATCATTCTCCGTGAAACTTAATGAAAGTTATTATCTACAGATTTTCTCCCCCGGAGCAGGTATAAAATTTTATCCCCTCTTTTTTATGAAAAGTTATAATCTTTTTTTAAATAGCACGCTATCATACAGTTTTATGGAAAAGAGGTTACACAACTCAGTAGAAAAGGGAAGGGATTTTAGCATTTTGACTCTTATAGGTGCAGAATTTAAGGTAAGTGATAATTGGCTTATTTCCTCTTTCTGCGGTGAGAAGCATTTTACAGGCGGAATAGATATGTTAATTCTGGGCGTTGGACTGGAGTTTAAGAAATGAGACGATTACTCATTTTTATTATATTGTTATTTCAATTCTGTTCTTATGAAAATCCTTATATTGCAAGAATAAAGGGAGACTATTTCCCTATAGATAAAATGGGTAATTTCTGGAAATTTAGAAACAAGAATGATAGTGAAAAATATCTTGAGGTAAAGGGGACTAAAGTTATTGACGGAAGAGAAGCAGTTATTCTTGAAGAAAATTATGAGGAAACATACTGGTATAAAGGAGAAGGCTTTCTCTCAAGGTTCAGGGATATTGAAATTAATTTCAATGGCGAGCTTTTTCATGTTGAAAAAAGATGGCAGCACTACATTGAAGTACCAATAGTTAAAGGAAACTTCTGGGCAGACTTCTGGGAGGATACTCTTTCATTTTATAACCAACCTCTTTATAAAACCGATAATCTCAGTGGAATCGTTGAAGGTTTTGAAACTATTAAAATAGAGGCGGGCACATTCAAAAATTGCTACAGGATAAAATTTCATCTTGTCGAAGAGATAAGTTCTATCATTACTGGTGATTCTATAAGCGAAAAAACATATTATGAATGGTATGCTCCTGATGTTGGTCTTGTAAAGTCAACAGAAGACGATGAAAACTGGGAATTGATTGATTATGGGAATAAGGAAGAAGGAGAATAGATGTGGAGACCGGTGATATACTCGGTCTTGCAATCTTCATTCTTTCATTTCTTTTCATCTCATTTTACCATAATAGAAAAACCTTAATCCTCTGGGCTGGGGTTATTCTTCTTTTTATTTTCAGATTAATTTCACCTCAAACAGCAGTAAATGTTATTAACTGGAATGTCATTGGCATCTTCTGGGGAACAGCCATTGTTGCAGAAACTTTTATCATTTCAAATGTTCCCGCATTAATTGCGAATAGATTGGTTTCTAAAACAAAGACCGTTGGACTTGCAATCCTCTCTGTCTCTGTATTTTCCGGATTTATATCCGCTTTCTGCGAGAATGTAGCCACAGTAATGATAGTTGCACCGATAGCCTTCGCAATCTCCAGAAAATTGAAGGTCTCCCCTGTTCCCTTTCTTATTGCTATTGCAATAAGTTCAAACCTGCAGGGCGCTGCAACACTCATTGGAGACCCGCCAAGTATGATACTTGCAGGATTTCTAAATCTTAATTTTAATAATTTCTTTTTTCTTTACGGTAAACCCGGTCTTTTTTTTGCTGTAGAACTCGGGGCAATAGCATCCCTTCTTATTCTTTTTCTCGCTTTCAAAAAATTCAATCAAAAAACAGGAAAAATAGAAGGTAAAGAAGTAAAAACCTGGGTTCCCACGAGCCTTCTTATATTAATGACCCTGGGACTCATAAGCATCTCTATCTTTGGTCTTGATTTTAATATATTCGGAGGAATAGTCTCTGTTTCTTTCGGACTTGTTGCAATTATCTGGTATGAATTTTTTCACAAGGGTGAAGATAAAAGGTTCGGCTTGCTTTTAAGATTTGATTGGGAAACACTTTTCTTTCTCTTTGCAATATTTATTCTTGTTGGAATGCTGAGCGAAAGGGGTATTGTTGATAGAATTGCTCATCTTATTTACTTGCTTACCGGGACTAACAAGTTGCTCACTTTCCTTGTTGTTGTATGGGGGTCTGTTTTTCTCTCAGCCTTTATTGATAATGTTCCGTATGTTACAGCAATGATTCCGGTAGGAATTATTCTTTCGAAGAATCTTGGCATAGAACCCTATCTTCTATGTTTCGGGATTGTTATCGGTGCTTCAATCGGCGGGAATATCACACCCTTTGGGGCATCTGCAAATGTTGTAGCGGTTGGAATGCTTAAAAAACAAGGACACAGGGTAACCTTCCTTGACTTTGTGAAACTCGGTCTTCCTTTCACAGTTGTTGCGACCCTTGTAGCAACAATGTTCATCTGGCTCTTCTGGAAATAAATTTGTAAGTAGTCGCAGGCTTCAGCCTGCGTGTTGGAGTAGCAGAGCTTGCCATGTACCGTATGGTAACATGGCTTGCTCTGCGCCTTTCAAAATCTCACCTTCACCAAATCTATATTTTGTTTTACGGTCTTTTCTTATTATTTCACTCCATATTGTGAGGCTGGAAGCCTCACCTGTTAAACGAAAAGAACGATATTAACGCTCTAAACAAACTAAACGAATAGAACTCTGTGTCCTTGAGGTGAAAAACGGACGTTGAATTTACCTTGACTTTTCCTGAGATGTTTTGTATAGTTTGAAGTATGAAAAATGCTAATTTTATTAAAGGAAGGGTGTGGGTTATAAAGGATGAGGGGGGAAATACCGTTGATAATATTGATACAGACCAGATATTTCATAATAAATTTCTGACCATCACCGATAAAACAAAGATGAAGGATTATGCCTTCAGCAACCTGAGCGGGTGGACTGCTTTTCCAACTAAGGCAAAAAAAGGAGATATTCTTGTCGTAGGAAAAAACTTTGGTTCTGGTTCATCAAGACAGCAAGCAGTCGATTGTTTTATTTCACTCGGCATCAAAGCGATAGTAGGAGAATCCTTTGGAGCAATATATAAAAGGAATGCAATAAATTCAGGGTTTCCTATAATGGAATGTAAGGATATTACACAAAAATTAAAAACTGGCGATGAAATAGAAATAAACCTAACCAAAGGTGAAATAAAGAACCTCAAAACAGAAGAAATACTGCTTTGTAAACCTTTTTCTGATATTCAATGGAAAATTTATAAAGCTGGTGGACTTTTTAATATTAACCTATAAATAAGCTAAACAAACTAAATAAACCAGAAAAACTAAAGAAACTAAATAAACAAGATAAACGATAAGAACATGAGACAAGCATATATCATCGGAATTGATATAGGAGGAACGGATATCAAGGCGGGATTATTCGATAAGAATGGTGACATAAGAGAATGGAGAAAAGTTACTTCAGCTGTTGAAAAGGGCAAAAATGTTGTTCTTAAAAGGATAAAAACTCTCGTTAAAAAATTTGAAGAAAACAGAGTGAATATCCTTCCTGTTGTGGGCGTTGCTGTTGCAGGTATTATTGATAAAAAAAGAGAATATATTATCCATTCACCAAATCTGCAAGGATGGGATAGTTTCGATATAAAGAGTGCATTAGAGAAGAGATTGGAGAGAGATGTGGTTATAGAAAACGATGCAAATACTGCTGCCCTGGCTGAGTTATGGCGGGGAGAAGGAAGAAAACTTAAAAATTTTATGCTCATAACACTCGGAACAGGACTTGGAAGTGGTCTTGTGATAAACAGAAAACTCTGGATTGGAGAGGATGGAAGCGCTGCTGAAATGGGGCATACAAAAATTGTTCTCGGTGGTCTTAGATGTGGATGTGGCGCCAGAGGATGTCTTGAAATGTATTCCTCCAGCCAGGCAATAGAGAGAATCGTGAAAAACGTTCTAAGCAAAAAAGTTGATACCATATTGAGAATAGATTCTCACACTAAAACTGTATCTCCAAAAATTGTTTACAAAGCAGCAAAAAAAGGAGACGAAGTCGCTATCAATATCTACCGTGAAATTTCAAGATATTTAGGTGTTGCAATAGCAAATGTAATTTACTTGCTCGGAATTAAAAGTTTTATTCTGAGTGGAGGCATTAGTAATGCGTATGACCTCTTTATTCCATTTCTCAAAGCTGAAGTTAGTAAGAACCTTTTCTATCCTTTTTCAGAGGGTTTTCAAATCCTTAAAGGAAAGTTAGGAAACAGGGCAGGTGCAACAGGTGCTGCATATTTAGCCCTGCAAGTAGTGAAAAAAAGAAAACAACAGGGGAAAAAACGATAGAAATCAAATGGAAATTTCCAAATCCCAATGTACAAATAACAAACAATACCGAAGTTACAATGCCAAAATACAAAAAATCTTTAGGCCATTATGATTTTTTCAATTTGTATATTGTTTGGAGTTTGTCTATTGTTTATTGTATATTGTTTGTAATTTGTTTATTGGAAATTGTTAAGAGTTTATTGCGATTTTGGAATTGTATATTGCAAGGTTCACCACAGGTCTCTTAAAATCCCTGTTAAAATATGAAAAAATATCTTATTATTCACGGCCATTTTTACCAGCCTCCAAGAGAGACCCCCTGGACAGAAGAAGTAGGGAAAGAAGAATCCGCCTTGCCATATGATAACTGGAATGAGAGGATAACGGCAGAATGCTATAAACCGAACCTCGATGCCATTGTTCACGATGAGGAGAAAAATCTTCTTGATGTTATAAATAATTTTCGAAGAATTAGTTTCAACTTTGGTCCTACACTCCTCTCTTGGATGGAAAAGAATGACACAGAGACTTATTCGAGAATTTTGAGTTCAGGGAAAGAGAATTCAATTGCTCAGGTATACAATCACATTATTATGCCTCTGGCTGAGAGAAGGGATATGACAACAGAGGTTCTTTGGGGAATAAAAGATTTTGAACAGAGATTTGGAAAAAAGCCAAAAGGAATGTGGCTTCCCGAGACAGCAGTTTCAAACACGACACTTGAGGTTCTCGCTGAATGTGGTATTGAATTTACTATCCTTGCACCACATCAGATAGGTAGAATAAAAAAAACGGGTAAAAAAGATTGGAAGAGAGTTGAAATAAAGGAAAAGACATCAGGAAAGTATCTTGTAAAGTTGAAGAATGGAAAATCTATCAAAATTATCTCTTATGATGATGTTATATCTCGCAAGGTCTCTTTTGAAGGTTTGCTTCATAGCGGAGATACATTCTTAAAAGAGATAGATAAAAGATATAAGGAAACAGGCAAAGATATTCTTATCATTGCCACAGATGGTGAAACATATGGTCATCACCATAAATTTGGTGAGATGACACTTGCATATGTCCTACATAAAATAGAAGTAAGAAAGGATATAAAAATAATAAATATGGAACAATATCTTACAATGAATGAGCAGGAATATGAGGCGGAGATAGAGGAAAATACGTCCTGGAGTTGTATCCATGGTTTGGAGAGATGGCGTGATGACTGCGGATGTTTTACTGGAGGCGATGCCTCCGGATGGAATCAGAAATGGAGAAAGCCGCTGAGAGATGCAATGGATTGGTTAAAAGGTCTTCTGGACGAAATATTTGAGAGTGAGGGGAAGAAATATTTCAAGGATGCCTGGCGAGCACAGAATGATTATATTGATGTTGTAATCAGAAGGAGAAAAAAGTCCATTAAGGATTTTATTGACAGAAATTGTAATGTCGAAGTAGAGGATTCTCCAGTAAATATTCTGAAATTGATGGAGATGCAGAGGAACGGGCTTCTTATGTTTACAAGCTGCGGTTGGTTTTTCTCTGATATTTCAGGCATAGAGAGTGTGCAAATACTGAAATATGCTGGAAGGGCAATCGAACTTGCAGAGAACTTTACCAGTAGAACTATCGAAGATGAATTTCTTAAAATGTTAGAAAATGCAAAAAGCAATAAAAGTGAAAAAGAAAACGGAGCTGTTATTTATACTAAATATGTAAAACCCTTTATGCTCGACCATAGAAAAGTGATGTGTCATTACGGGGTTTTTCAATTAATTAATAAACCGAGTAACGAACTTTTTTCATTCAATATTGATGAGATTGACAAAGAAGAATCATCCCTTGGTGAAACATCTTTATTTATGTCACATTCAATCGTAACATCCTCTATAACGCAAGAACAAAAAGAACTTGTAATGGTTGCGCTGAAAATGGGAGGTGTCGATTTTCATATTTCCATCAATGATTCCGTAGACTATTACGAAGAAATAAAAACAGAAATAACAAAAAAATTTGAAGAACCAAATATAACAGAGATTATCAGATTGCTTGACAAATATTTTGGAAAACATTACTTAACACTTAAAGCACTTTTGCCCGATGTAAAAGATGAAATTCTCCAATCTCTGTCAAAAGATATAATGAAGAGATTTAAGGACACCTATAATGCTGTCTTTGAAGAAAATAAGGTAGTAATGGAATATATCAGAAAGATTGGTGGAAATCTCCCGGATGGATTTTTAATTGCAGCACGATACAGCCTGAATGAGGGATTAGATGAAGCATCTTTGATGTTTCATGAAGACGAGAATGCTTTGAGCGAGATTATCTCACTAAAAAAAGAGGCTAAGAGGTGGAATATCCAATTGGAGGAGAAGAGTGTTCTCAAACGGTTATCCCGACATTTTATTAGAATTATTGATGTGTTTACTGAAAACCCTCAAGAGCAATATCTGAAATCCATTATCCATAAATTTAACATTCTTACAGGTGGTGGAATAGAATTTGATGCACGTGATGCACAGATTTCGTTCTATAAAGCAGTTAAGGGTGATGAGAAGAGAAAAAAGATAATAGAGGCTGTGGGAGAAGAAGGACTCCTCTCTCTCTTAAACATCCTTCATATAAGTGATAATTTTCTAAAAAGTAGTCTCAGGCTTTAGCCTGAACCATATGGTGCAGGGTTTAGCCTGCAAACTTAACTTCTTATAATACAATGAATTACGCAACCTAAAGGTTGCGGCTACCATGCAAAAATAGGAGTCAAAAGTGATTAGATTTATCTTTGGTATTCATAACCATCAACCACTGGGTAACTTTGACTGGGTGATA
>SOKM01000044.1 GCA_004375785.1 Candidatus Cloacimonadota bacterium
ACCGTATGGTTCAGGGTAAAGCCTGCGCCTACCTAAAAGCGGTATTTTGGCACAGTCTCTTTAACCTGCGGCTACCTTTGTTTTCCTTTCCACTGCCTACTGCTTACTCTTTACTCCATACTTCTTATACCTGCCGGTTGTCTTGACCATACAAACAGCAGAATATAGGGGAGGAGGAGAAAGGGGATAAGGATATAGCCATTGATTCTTATGCTGAATGCGGGTTGTGTGACATATCTGAGGATGCCGACAAGCATAAGGGTTGTGTATATACTTAAAGGATAAGCGAGGAAATTATTCCTGAAGAGATATTTTAATAAGAGGAAAACAGTAGCTGCAAAGAGGATGATTAAGAAGAGGTTGAAGAATAATTCTCCGCTACCTCTCAGGGTTTCTGGTATAAATGAGATTATGACAAGAATCAAGATTAAAATTTTCTGGTAATATTTCTTGATATGTTTTGTGAAGACCTCAATAAAGACTGCAATACCAGAGACAGTAATAATGGTTTTTAGAATGTTCATAAAAAGGTTCGAATAGAAGGGTAGGTACGCATCCATTGCGTAGGGTATGCTAAATAACCCAGGCACTGCAAATGAAGGGAATTTGAAAAACATAATGTCCCGTGCTTGCTTGAGGATAAAAAATATCAGAACAGAGAAGAATGTAATGATGAGCGCATCCCGTAACATTCTTCTCACATTGAATCCTGAAAGCAAAAATAGGGTTTCCTTTCTGGTGCTGAATATAACCTGTATTGAGAAATAAGTAATAATGAAGATACCGATGGGTAATAGTAAAGTTCCGAAGCCTACACTGACGAGATAGACATTAAACGGTATCGAAGTATCATAAGCCCTTAGAAGTTGTGGAATTCTATTTAATCTATCAAGAAGTGAGAGAATTGTAAAGATAACGGACGTAATGATAATTTTTTTTCGTATTGATTTAAATACATTAAACCGTAAGATAAAGAAGTAGATTGCAAATGTTATAAAGAAAATGGACGTAATGGTTCTTACGACAAGAAGGATTACAGAAAACGTAGTTCTCTTTTCTCTCTCCCTTATGTATTTCTCTGGAATCTTAAGATATTTTGAAAAACTGCTAACTTCGCTGCCTGATAAACCTACACCGAGCCTCTGTTTTGCCTCATCAATGTTTCCTTCTTTTTTCTCCAGGACAAAGTAGTAATCCCTTCTATTTTTCTTATCCTCAGAGCTTGATTCCTTTACGGTGTATTGAGACTGGTCAATGTCCTTATTTTTAAGAAAATTTAAGACTGTTTCTTTTGCTTCATTCTCTTCTAAAAATTCTCCTTCTTTCTCTTCTTTAATCTTGTGAAGGAATTCCGATACCTCTCCTGTTAAAGGGTCGAGGGAGAAATTGTATTCATCCTTAACAAGAGGTTTAAAGTATCTGCATTTCCATTCTGGACCAATGAACTTCTCAAGCAATATCCTGTTTACACCTTCCACACCTCCCTTTTCCATAATATACTTGGCTGTAACAGCATCAAAATTCCTTTCAGGATAGACGGCTTTCATAAAGATTTCAGGAGTAACATTTTTTTCACCCAAGAATTTAGTGGTTGTTTCAAGCGCTTCTCTTTTTCCAATTCTGAACTGGAATGAACTCCCTATTCTTTTTATCTTCACATAGAAAAGACTCGAAAGGACGAAGACTATTATAAGAGCAATAACTATTCTTTTCGTCGGTAGAGGGCGGTATGGTATTGCCTGAGGTTCTAATCTTTCCAACATCCGTTCTTCAACTGGAACAGGAGTCTCGTAGCGTTCATTGAGTAGTTTTTCGTCTGGTTCGAACCCCTTTGATTTTATATATCTAACAATAGAGAGAATCAGAGGGATAAACATTATTCCAGCTGCAAAAGCGCCAGACAGAATAAAATATGGGTTGTGCGACCTGAAAAGCAAGAAGGCGGTATAGAATGCATCTATTGTGTAATGCCAGATGAATACGGCAAATATATTGAAGCGGAGCATTAGATAGCCTACGAGGATGCCAGCCAGTCCAACCTCAATACCCCTGATATAAAAGGGTTGGTTCGGGTAGGTTGCATGTCCGAATCCCCAGATAAAACCGGAAACAATGAGTGCAATCCAGGTGAATCTAAAGATTTTCTTCAGGAATGGAATTGCAAACATTCTGAATATGAACTCTTCGCTTACTGCAGGAAAGAAACCAACAAGAAGAACAAAGAGCCAGGGAAATTTTGTGTTCAGCATCTCGCTGTATGGAACTTCTGTGGGTGCCCAGGCACCAAACTTGTTCGCAATTATATAGAAGATTATCTGGTAAAAAATAAAGAAAAATGCCAGTGTTAAACCAACAATATTGGAAATAAAGAATTTCTTGGTTGACAGTGCCTTTAAGGAAAAGATATTCTTAACACTAATCTTTTTTCTGTAATGTTCTCTGTAAAGTGATTCTGCAACAGCTGTAATTAAAAAGATAGCAATACCTGCGAGGAGGGAAGCCATCACTGTTGAAAAGATTTGCTCGAGGATATATCCACCAAGGGATGTTGTTGTATCGTAGTAAAAGAAGAAGAAGGAGAAACCATTTAATGCGGCAAGGAACGAAAGCACAAAAGCAACTAAACCGAAAAGAATGGAGAATCGAATCTCGAGTATTCTTAGTCTTATTTTTTTGATGAAGAGCACAAGGATTGCAAGCGCAATAAGTACCATAAAGAAGGAGTCAACTGTCCCGGCAGCATTATTTAAAGACCTGAGCCGTGAATAATTTCTTTCCCATTTTTCCGGGATTTTCAGGTATTCTGAATAACCGGTAACTAAATCTCCAGCAATGGAGATGCTGTATCTGTAAGTTGCACCCCTAATATCAAGCCCTTTTTCTTTCCAGATAAATGTCCAATCGACCCTGCTGGGTCTTTCAATCCTGTTTGATTCTACAAATTTAAGCTCTGAGAGTGATTTTCCGAAACTCGTTTTGATAAAATTGACTGAAATGTTCTTTGCCTCATCTTCTGTTAGAGATGTTCCCCCTTCATCTTCAGGTAGGAGATGAGCAAAACCGAGCAGCTCTCCCCCAGGACTTATATCAACAGTAAATTCTTCTTTCTCAAGCGGCTTGAACCACCTGCTGCTCCACTTCCATAACTTTATTTTTTCTTTCAGAAGTCTATTTGTCTCTTCAAGTCCGAGTTCCTTTTCAAGAAATGTCTTTGCATCATTATCATAACGAAACCTTGATGCATATTTGTAATCTGAAATATCAAGGTCCATTCTCAGAAGAAAATCCTCAGCAATGATTTTTGCCTCTCCTCTTGTAACCTTGAAGTCGAGTGATGCTTCAGGAAAAGCCCGATTGTAAAGTCTAAGTGAGATAATGCAGGTAATAACAGCAATTACAATACAGACACCAATAAACCAAAAATCCTTTTTATTCAGTTTTTCTTTCATAAGTCTTCTCTTTTTTAATATGGACGCAGATTAATTTCGTTAAGAACGTTAGAGCGTTAATATCGTTTATATCGTTTTCGTACCTTAAAACGTCGCGGCTATCAAATGGAGTAGCGAAACTTGTTTCGCGCCAAAGTCGCAGAGCAAACTCTGCTACTCCAACGACCGATTACGCACCTTGAAAGGTGCGGCTACATACTCAACTTTTGCGAAGCAATCCATAATACAGCGTAGCGTTTGGTTACAGCATCTGCGTTTGTTTGCAACAAAGTGTTTTCTTTACAGCAAAGCATTTTATTACTTTAACCTTTATCCTTGTCTTTAAAACCTTCCCTCTATCCCTACAACTGGAACAATAGGGAGCATATAGATAGCACGGTAGTTTTTATTTTCATTATATATGAAATAATCCTGAACGTTCTTTCTGTTGAGAAGATTCAGAATAGTAAGATATAGATTCAGGTCGCATCCCCCAAGATTTATCCTCTTATCAATTTTTATATCAAGTCGACTATAATGTGGATATCTTACTGAATGGAA